>NZ_JBIBVY010000011.1:0-240997 GCF_043080665.1 Streptomyces sp. NPDC014991 | reverse complement strand
CGGCCCTGGGTGCGGTGCCCGCCGCCGTCGGGAATGCGCCCCAGCTTCTTGACGTCGATGTGGATCAGTTCGCCGGGCCGTGCACGCTCGTAGCGGCGCACGAGTTCGCCGGTGGCCCGGTCGACGGCGGCCAGAACGGGCAGACCGAACGAAAGACCCCAGCCGAGGCTGTCGGGACGTGCGACCGGACCCGGTTCAGAGCTTCAGCGTGAACCAGGTCGTCTTCCCCTCGTCGGTCGGCCGCACCCCCCAGCTGTGCGCGAGGGTGCGGACCAGCAGGAGGCCCCGGCCGGACTGCTCGTCCTCGGCCGCGAGGCGGGGCAGGGGCAGATGCGGGCTGTGGTCGCTGACCTCCACGGTGAGGTCGGTGGGGGTGCGGCACAGACGGAGCCCCAGCGGGCCCTCGGCGTGCTGCACGGCGTTGGTGAGTGTCTCGGAGAGCAGCAGCAGGGCGTCGTCGGCCGATGCCGCGCACTCCCACGAGGTCAGCGTCCGTCGGAGGAAGGCGCGGCCCTCGGGGACGGAGGACGCGGTGGCGGGCAGCTCGGTCACGGCGGCCAGGGGCGCGGCCGGGAGCTGGGCCAGCAGGAGCGTCACGTCGTCGTTGTGGCCCTCGGCGTCGGGCAGCAGCGTGGCGAGCACGTGGTCCGCGGCGGCCTCCAGCCCGTTCGCCCGGAGGAAGAAGATGTCGAGGACGGCGGTGAGTTCGGCGAGCCGCGCTTCGATGTCACTGTCGGGCGTCTCGATCAGGCCGTCGGTGTACAGCACGAGCGTGGCGCCGGGTGTCATGTCGGTGCGGGACTGCTCGTAGAGGACGTCGCCCACGCCGAGCGGGGCGTTGACCGGGGCGGGAAGCACGCGGACGCCGTCCCAGGGACCCACGACGAGGGTCGGCAGATGTCCGGCGGAACAGACCGTCACGGTACCCGGGTCCGGCGCGATGACCAGGTAGCAGCAGGTGACCAGCTGGTCCGGCACGTCCAGGTCGGTGACGACCGTGTCGAGGGCCTGCATCAGCTGGCGGGGCTGCATGCCCGTCTTGGCGAGCGCGTGCGCGGCCGAGCGCAGCTGGCCCATCACGGCGGCCGCCTCCAGCCCGCGGCCCATCACGTCGCCGATGAGGACACCGACCCGCCCCGCGCCCAGTGGTATGAGGTCGAACCAGTCACCGCCGACGCCGGCGCCCTGGGTGGCCGGCCGGTAGCGGCTGGCGGTGGCCAGGCCGGGGATGGCGGGCGGGGTCCCCATGAGGCTGCGCTGCAACGTGAGCGCGATGTGCCGCTGCTGCTCCAGCAGGGCCGTGAGTTCGGCCTCCGCGCGCTTGCGGTCGCTGATGTCCCGCACGATGGCGCAGGCGCCGACGACCTTCCCGCAGCTGTCCCGGGTCGGCCACAGCGTGACGTCCACGTCGAGCAACGCCCCGCTCATGGTGACCCGCAGGACCTCGAAGTGCTCCACCTTCTCGCCCTCGCGCAGCCGTTCCAGCAGGGCCCGGATGTCGTCCTGCATCTCGGCCGGGGCGAGCAGCGAGACGTGCCGGCCGATCGCCTCCGGGGCGGTGTAGCCGTACAGCCGTGCCGCGGCGGCGTTCCAGTAGGTGATGTACCCGTCGAGCGTCGTGGCCAGGATCGCGTCCTGGGAGGACTCGACGAGCGCGGCGAGTTCGTTGATGCGGGCCTCGGCCGCCTTGCGGTCGCTGACGTCGCGCACGGCGGCCGACACCAGCAGTCCGTCCGCGGTCTCCATCGGGCTGAGGCTGATCTCCACGGGGAACTCGCTGCCGTTCTTGCGCAGCCCGTGCAGTGCCAGCCCGGCCCCCATGGGGCGCACCTGGCGGTTGGCGGCGTAACCGTCGCGGTGGCGGGTGTGATGGCCCCGGAAGCGGTGCGGGACCAGCAACTCGACGGGCCGGCCGAGCAGTTCCTCGCGCTGGTAGCCGAACAGGGCCTCCGTCTGCGCGTTGACCAGCCTGATGGTGCCGGTGTCGTCGACGATGACCATGGCGTCCGGCGCCGCCTCCAGCAGCCCGCGGAACCGCTCCTCGGCCGCCGACGGACCGCCCGGCCGCACGTCGGCGCCGCACTGGCACTGTCCCGGGACCGGAGGTGCCGCGGAGCGCGCCGGCCCGTGCACGAAAGCGTTCATGAGTACCCGCCAGTTCGTTCGTGATGCTGCGGCCATCCCAGCGCATGCGGGACGCGACGGCCGTGACTTGTCGCGTCCTGTCCGGACGGTGCGCGGAACGCTTCGAGCAGTGACGAAGATGTCCGTAGTCGGTCCCTGACTGATCATCCTGGGGCACGCGTGGGCCGTGCCGTAGGGCCGGTCGGCCCCTCCCAGGGACCTGCGGACCCTGCCCCCCCGCCCCCTTGGGCCGCGAGGCTGGAGGAGACCCCGACATCAGGAGGTGGACACCATGTCCCGCACCGTCACCGTGGGCCTCGACGGTTCGCAGGAGAGCCGGGCCGCCGCCGAGTGGGCGGCCCGCGAGGCGCGGCTGCGCGGGCTGCCGCTGCGGCTGGTGCACGTGTGGGCGCCCGTGGCCCCCGCGGCGGAAGCCCCGCTGCTGGGCGCGGAGACGCACCAGCACTGGACCGAGCGGATCCCGGGGGAGACGGCCGAGGGCCTGCGGCTGCGCCACCCCGCGGTGGAGGTCGTCGCCGAGCAGCGCGTCGGCAGCCCCGGCGAGGTACTGACGGCGATGGCCGACGAGGCCGAACTGGTGGTCCTCGGATCCCGGGGCCTGAGCGGCGTGGGCGGCTTCCTGATGGGCTCCGTCGGCCTGACGGTCGTCGCACACGCCCAGCACCCCGTGGTGCTCGTACGGGCCGGGGAACAGGCCGCCGACGAACACGAGCAGGACCCCGCCGGCGTACCGTCCGCCGCGACGCCCTACCGGCCCGTCGTCCTCGGTGTGGACATCACCGCCCCCGACGACACGGTGTTCGCGTTCGCCTTCGAGGAGGCCGCCCGGCGCGGGACGGCCGTGCGGGCCGTGCACGCCTGGACCACACCGCCCTACCACGTCTACGGACTCGCCGTCGACCCGGCGTTCGACCAGGAGGTCGCACAGCAGGAGACGGCCGCGCTGTCCGAGACGCTGCGGCCCTGGCGGGAGAAGTACCCCTCCGTGCCGGTCGTCGAGGACTGCGGGGCCGGGAACGCGTCCGTGCGGCTGGTCGACGCCGCGCACGAGGCGTCCCTGGTCGTCGTGGGCCGCCGCACGCGCCCGGCCCGGCTCGGCACGCACATCGGCCCGGTCACCCACGCCGTCCTGCACCACGCCACCGCACCGGTCGCGGTCGTCCCGCACGAGTGACCGTACATCCGGACGAACGCGAAGACCCGCCCCGTCGGCCGACGGGGCGGGTCTCACGGGGCCGGGCGAAGCGGTACGGTCACGAGCGGCTGCCGCTGCCGTACGGAGCGTAGAGGTCCAGGAGACGGATGCGGGCGGCCTGGAGGCGGTGGGCCACCACGTGGCCGACCCACACGGCGACCGCACGGCCGAACTCGGCGTCACCCGCGCACAGGTCCCGCACGGCCTGCGCGTCGAACTCGTAGGCCCGCACCGGGCTGGTGGTCTCGGCGCCCAGCTGCCAGGTGTGGGGAGCGAAGTGCCAGGACCAGCCGACGAGTTCGCCGTAACCGAGTGTCTCGATCACCGCGGCGCGGCGGCCGGGCACGTGCAGGTCCAGGGCGACGGTCCCGGTGCGGACGATCCAGAAGCGGTCAGCCCGCCGCCCTTCCTCGAACAGGCGCGTACTCACGGGAAAGGACACCTCGCGGGCGAGTTCCATCAGCCGCTCCCGGTGGCCCACCGGGAGGGCCGCCGCCAGGGTGGTCGTGGAGGTCATGACTCCGGCTCCTTTCGTTCCTGCCGCCGCTGCCGGCCGGCGCAAGCGCGGTGAGGCTGCTGCCTTCCTTTCAGTTTCCGCGCGGCCGGTGCCGGGCACCACGGGCCGCCCGGCCCCCACGGAGGACCGACCGGCCCTGCGACGGGGTCCGTACCGGTGCGGTCCGCCGGGCGGGGAGTGCCGGCCGGGACGCCCCGCCCGGTCCGGGCCGAAGGTCCCCGTGGGCGGGGCGGCCCGGCCCCTTCGCGGCGGCCGGCGGCGCGTGTCACGGTGGGATGGCAGGTCCCGGACCGCCGGTCCGGCGAAGGAGGTGAGCCCGGTGGCGGAACTGCCTCTCGTCGTGGGCGTGGACGGATCGGCGTCCAGCCTGACGGCGGTCGACTGGGCGGTGGCCGAGGCCGCCCGCCACGGCCTGGTGCTGCGGCTGGTGTACGCCTCTCTCTGGGAGCGCTACGAAGGCGCCCTGCCGTCGGACAGTCCCGACCGCCCGTCGGAGCAGCTGATGGCCGAGCACATCGTCGCCTCCGCGGCGGAGCGGGCCCGGCTGCGCGATCCGGATGTCAGGACGGCCACCGACATCCTCCCCGAGGAGCCGGTGGACGCCCTTCTGCGCGAAGGTGACGACGCCTTCGCCCTGGTGACCGGAGCACGCGGACGGGGCGGGATCAAGGGGCTGCTTCTCGGCTCGGTCGGTCTCACCGTGGCCGCCCGCGCCCACTGCCCGGTCGTCGTCGTCCGCGGGGACCGGGCCGGACTGGCCGGCACCCATGAACGCGTTCTGCTGGGCGTGGGAGAACCGGACGCCGGCGGTGAGGCCGTGCGCTTCGCCGTCAAGGAGGCGGAGGCGCGCGGCTGTGTCCTCGACGTCGTACGGGCCCGGCGACGCACCGTGTACGAGAGCGCCGGCCCTCGGCTGCTCGCCGGGCACGCCACGCACCGGAACGAGGAGCAGGCTGCCGTCCTGCTCGACGCTCTGCTGCGGGACGCGACCGCCGGCCGGCCAGGGGTCCGTGTGCACCGCGCCACGCTGGAGGGCGCGGCCCGGAAGGTGCTCGTGGACCGTTCGGCCGCCGCCGACCTCGTGGTCATCGGTGCCCGCCGGCGTGAGCACCGCTCCGGGCTCCAGTTCGGCGCGGTGGCGCACACCCTGCTGCACCACGCCCGGTGCCCGGTGGCGGTCGTACCCCAGCGGGGGTGACCCGACCGGGGGCGACCGGTGGGGAGGGTCGGCACGTGCTCCGCGGGGACGGGGAGCGGCTGACCGAGCAGGTCCCCCGGAACCGGTCATGGTGGACAGACGGGGCGACAGCGGAAGTGGGCGGCTGGGCCGGGGGACACCGGAAAGTGAACGCGCACCGGGGCGTGAAAGACCATGGCCGGACAGGGAGCATCCGAGCAGAGCCCGCCGACGGCGGCGGACCGCCCCTCGCAGGGCGACCTCGGACGCCGCATCGAGCGGCGGCGGACCGAGCTGGGCCTCACCCAGGAGGAGCTGGCCTTCCGGGCGGCCATGGCGCCGAGCTACCTCGCACACCTGGAGAAGCACAGCACGGCGGCACCGGAAGCCGGCACCCTCCTCAGGCTGGCCGGGGCGCTGCGGACCAGCCCCACGGAACTCGGCGGCGGCCACGTCGACCTGCCACCGGGCATCGGCCACGCCGCCCGGGCCCCCCGCCTGAGCGAGCTGGACGAGCAGGAGTGCCGTCGGCTGCTGTCGACGCACGGCGTGGGAAGGATCGCGGTCTCCACCGAGGCCGCCCCGCTCGTCGTCCCCGTCAACTACAGCGTCGTGGACGATGCCGTCGTCCTGCGGACACAGCCGGGGACGGTCTCCCTCCAGGCACCCGGCCGCGAGGTGGCCTTCGAGGTCGACCGCGTGGACGACGCGCTCAGCCAGGGCTGGAGCGTCGTGGTGCGGGGACCCGCGGAGGTGGTGACCGATCCCGACGGCGTACGACGCCTCGCCGAGCGCGCCTACAGCACGCCCTGGGCCGGCGGGGAGCGTGACGTGTGGGTCCGCATCGGGATCTCCGCTGTCACCGGCCGCCGTATCGACGTCGGGTGAGCCCGTCCGGTCCCCGGCCGGGGACCGTGGCCCTTCCTTCCCGGGTGCCGGACCACGAGAGTGGAACCACACCCGGGGAGGCCACCGCCCTGTCCGCCGCACTCCGTGCGCCCCGGTCCCGTGTCCTGCCCGTCGCCGTCGGCCCGGACGGCAGCCGCGAGCGTCTCGTGGCCGCCGGATGGGCCGCCCGCGAGGCCATCCTGAGCCGCGCCCCGCTGCGTCTGGCGCACGCCTGGGAACAGCCACCCGCCGGCCGTGCCACGCTCGCGGCGGGCAGCGTTCCGCTACCGGACCCCGCCCGGGCGGCGCGGTCCCTCGACGAGACACGGGACGCGCTGACGCACCGTCACCCCGGCCTGCACACCACGGCCGACAGCCTTCCCGGGCTGCCGGCCCTCACACGGATGGACACGGCTGCCGACGCCGAGCCGCTGGTCCTCGGGGCACGGGGCCTGAGCAGGGCAGCCGGCCTGCTCCTCGGTTCGGTGAGCCGGACGGTCCTGGTGCGGGCCGGGCGGCCCGTGGTGCTGGTCCGGCCGGATCCCGCCGGAGACGTCCCGGCACCGGCGTACGGCGACGTGGTGGTCGGGGTGGGCCTCGACGGCCCCGACGGCGCGGTCATGGGCTTCGCCTTCGGCGCCGCCTCCGTCGCGCCGCCGCGTCGCGGGTCGTGCACGGCCGGGGCGCGGTGGCCGGGACGTCGAGGCCGGCGGACGCCGGCCTCGACGGTCGCGCGGCGGAACGCGCCGCACACCTGCTGATCGCTCGTCCTGCGCCCCTGGCAGGACGCGTTCCCGGACGTCGCGGTGACCGAGCAGGCCGTCAACGGGCGGGTCGTCACACACCTGACCGACGCTTCGCGCGACGCCCTGGTCGTCGCCGGACGCGCCGGCCGGCACACCCCGCTCGGGGCGCACATCGGTCCGGTGACCGACGCGCTGGTACAGCACGCCGTGGCACCGGTCGCGGTGGTACCCCACGAGGGAGGCGGGCGGCGAGGAGCCCGTGCGGCGCCGCCCCCGCGGCGGCGAAGGAAATCGCTGTCCGGTTGCCGGAGCACGGTGATAGACAACCGGGGTGCGAAACACTCTGGACTTCCCCGACCTGCTGCGACTGATCGACGAACGGTCGACCGCCTTCCGCGCCGCGGTCGCCGCCGCGCCCAGCCTCGACGTGCAGGTGCCGAGCTGCCCCGACTGGACGCTGTTCGACCTGGTGCAGCACCTGGGCGAGGGGCGCCGCGCCTGGGCCGCCACCATCGCCGCAGGCCCTGACGCCACCGCCAAGTCCGCACCGCAGGGCGACCCGGCCGCACCTCGCGAGCGCGAGGCCCTGTCGGCCTGGTCGGCCGCATCGACGCGGCAGCTGCTGGACGCACTGCGGGAGGCCGGCCCGGACCGCGGTTGCTGGACGTGGTGGGGCAAGTCGCAGTCGCCGCAGACCTGCGGTGCAGCCGCCCGACGTCAGCTCCACGAGATCGCGGTGCACACCTACGACGCCCAGCTCACCCTGGGCGCCCCGCAGCCGCTGCCGGACGAGGTGGCACTCGACGGTGTCGAGGAGTTCCTGTCCACCATCTGCACAACGACGGTCGCCTGGCCGCACGAGCCCGCTGTCGTCGACTACCACGCCACCGAGGGCCTCTCCTGGCGCACCTGGCTCGACGACGACGGCGCACGGGCCGCCCGCCTGCCCGCACCCGGCGCGATGCCCGGCACCGACGAGGACCCGGACGTGGTGCACGCCTCCGCCCGAGGCACGGCCCATGAGCTGGTCCTCGCCTTCTACGGCCGTATCCCGTTGGACTCCCTGAAGCTCGACGGCAACCGGCATCTCTTCGACCAGCTCGTGGCCTGGGACCCCGAGCGGTAGAGACGTGAGGGTCCGCCCGCCGGCCGGGCAGGGGCATCCGCCCTCCGGGCGAGGACCCACATGATCAGCGGCGGCGTGCGGCCGAGGCCTGCTCGTGCACCATGAAGACGTCCACCGCGTCCTCGGTCTCCACCCTGAACCCGTGCCGCTCGTACAGCCGCCGGGCCGGACTGCCCCGAAGCACGTGCAGCCGGACCGGCGTGCCCTCGCGGTCACACCGCTCCAGAAGGCCACGCAGCACGGCGGCAGGTGATCATGGTCGCAGCCGGGCGTGCGGGCCCTGGGCGTGCTGGCCACATCAGGGGAGGGTGTGCGAGGCTGCGAGGAGCCAGCCTGGTCTGGTGAGAGACCCCGCGCCGTCTCCAGGCCATCCACCCGGTGGCCGGAGAACGGTACGGGTGGTCTTGCTCGGCTGCGCGTGGTCCGACGCCGCGCGCTTGACGGCCCGCCCTCTGGCGGCAGCCGTGAGGGGCTCGATCCCGGAACTGGGGACGGACCATGCCCGACTTCACCGTGACAGTCGCCCATCATCCCGACGAAACAGTCATCGCCGTGACCGGCGAGATGGACATGAGCACCTGCCCGCAAGTGAAGGAAGCCGCCACGACCCTGCCCCCCGGCAACACGACGCTGCGCCTCGACCTGTCCGGCATGTCCTTCATGGACTCCATGGGCCTCAACCTGCTGCTGACCCTGCGGCGCCGTCTCCGGGCCGAGGGCGGCCGGCTGATCCTGGCCGGTGTCCAGGACCAGCCGGGCGGCCTGCTCCGACTGACCGGGGCGTACCCGCTCTTCGACATCACCGAGGCGGCCGACAACCTCGCCGGCTCGGTTAGCTGACCAACCGGCGAGCAGTGGCCCGGCGACGCGTCATCGGACTGCGTCACCCGGGCGAGGCCCCGCCTCGCACCGGCCCGCTGCCCGTCTTGGCGCCGCCGCAGGACGGTCCGCCCGTCCGTGCACAGCCCGCCGCGCGCCACCGAAGCGGAACCGCGCCCACTCCGGTCCCTTCCCGTCGTCGGTCACCGCCCCTTCCCGCGTGCGCTGCCTGACGTCCCGCACGTCCCCCCGTTCCCGTGGACGGGCGCCGGACGACAGTACGAGCGTCGGCACACCGACGGCATCACCGCAGCACGCACCGCCGACGGCCGGGATTCGGCCTCAGCCGGTCACCGGCTTCCTCCTCCTTCACCACGCCGGCCACCTGCCCGTCCCGGAAAGCGCGACGACGCCCGCATCCTGGTGTGCGAATGGCCCGGCCCCCACCTGCCCCGCCCCGCACCCCTCGCCGCCATCGCCGACCCCGACGGTCAGGGGCGTCCCGTGCGGCCGGTCCCACCCCCGCGTCCGGGGGGGGGACACGCGGCGAAGCCCGCCGTAGGGACGGCGGGCTTCGCACGAAGGAACGGAAGGGAGCTGTCAGTCGCCGGCGAGCATGCCCTCACGCAGGCGGGCCAGGGTGCGGGACAGCAGCCGGGAGACGTGCATCTGGGACACGCCCAGGCGTTCGCCGATCTGGGCCTGGGTGAGTTCCTCCACGAACCGCATGTGGATGATCTGCCGGTCACGTTCGTCCAGTTCGGCGATCAGCGGGGCCAGCGCGTGGAAGTCCTCCACCAGCTCCAGGGCCGCGTCCTCGGTGCCGATGAAGTCCTGGAGCGCGGCCTCGCCGTCCTCGCTGGTGCCGAGCGCGGCGTCGAGGGAGGAGGAGTTGTAGCCGTTGGCGGCGAGGCGGGCCTCGCGCACCTCGTCCTCGGGCAGGCTCAGCAGCTCCGACAGTTCGCCGACCGTCGGCGTACGGCCCAGCCGGCTGCGCAGTTCCTCCGTGGCGCGGGCCAGCTGGACCCGGGCCTCCTGAAGGCGCCTCGGCACGTGCACGGCCCAGGTGGTGTCACGGAAGAACCGCTTGATCTCACCCACGATGTAAGGGATGGCGAAGGAGGTGAACTCCGCCTCCCGCGACAGTTCGAACCGGTCGATCGCCTTGATCAGTCCGATCATGCCGACCTGGACGATGTCCTCCATCTCCTCCGGCCCCCGGCTGCGGAACCGGCCGGCCGCGAAACGGACGAGGGACATGTTCATCTCGATCAGCGTGTTGCGGGCGTAGCTGTATGCGGGAGTGCCCTCTTCCAGCACTGCCAGCTGCTCGAAGAACAGCCGCGACAGGTCGCGGGCGTCCTTCGGCGCCACCTTGGAGGGGTCGGCGACCTCCGGCACCCCGGCTGTCCGTATGTCCGTCGCCGTCACGCTCGTGAGCGCCATACTGTTTCCCCTCCCATAATCGGATCCACCGCTGCCGCCCGCCTGGAACGGCCGTCGGCGCAGCGCTTACCCCCTCATCCTGCACCCATGCCTGCCATCCGCACCAATATCGCGGTGCCGGGACTCGCGTGCCGGGACGCGCGACGAGGACGTCGACGCACGGTTCCGGAACCCGCGAGAAGCGGCCGGAGCGCGAGGACCCGCGCGCAGTGCCCCGGCGACGGACGGCTCGGCCGCCCCCACGGACCGGTCCGGAAGATCTTCTCGCCGCGATGTCGAGAACCCGTGACCGGCTCCGTCCCCGGGGTGAACGTGACCACAATGGGTCCCGTCGGCACCGAGGAGAGACACGATGGCCAAGTACCTGCTGCTCAAGCACTACCGTGGCGCCCCGGCCCCGGTCAACAACGTGCCCATGCACCGGTGGACACCCGAGGAGATCACGGCGCACATCCGCTACATGCAGGACTTCGCGGCCCGGCTCGAGGGGACCGGCGAGTTCGTCGATGCCCAGGCGCTCGCCCCCGAGGGGACGTTCGTCCGGTACGACGGTGAGGGGCGCCCGCCGGTCACCGACGGTCCGTTCGCCGAGACCAAGGACCTCATCGCCGGCTGGATGGTGATCGACGTCGACAGCCACGAGCGCGCCGTCGAGCTGGCCGGGGAACTGTCGGCCGCCCCCGGGGCGGACGGGAAGCCGATCCACGAGTGGATCGAACTGCGCCCGTTCCTGGCCGCGCCGCCCACCGTGACGGAATGACCTCTCCGATGAACGAGGCCCTGCTCAGGAGCCTCACGCCTGGCGTGCTCGCCATCCTCGTCCGCCGCGGAGCCGACTTCGCGGCGGCCGAGGACGCCGTGCAGGACGCACTGGTCGAGGCGGTCCGCGTCTGGCCGGCCGACCCGCCGCGGGATGCCAAGGGCTGGCTGGTCACCGTGGCCTGGCGCCGTTTCCTCGACGCGACCCGGTCGGACGCCGCCCGCCGCCGGCGGGAGGACCGCGACGTCGAGGAGCCGGGGTCCGGGCCCGCGCCCGCGGTGGACGACACGCTCCAGCTCTACTTCCTGTGCGCCCATCCGTCGCTGACACCGGCGTCCGCGGTCGCGCTCACGCTGCGCGCCGTCGGCGGGCTGACCACCCGGCAGATCGCCGACGCCTACCTGGTCCCGGAGGCGACCATGGGGCAGCGGATCAGCCGGGCCAAGCGCACGGTCTCCGGCGTGCGGTTCGACCGGCCCGGCGACGTCGCCACCGTGCTGCGCGTCCTCTATCTGGTCTTCAACGAGGGCTACTCCGGTGACGTCGACCTCTCCGCCGAGGCCATCCGTCTCACCCGGCAGCTCGCGGCCCAGGTCGACCACCCCGAGGTGGCGGGGTTGCTCGCCCTCATGCTGCTCCACCACGCCCGCCGCGCGACCCGGACCACGCCCGACGGCAGCCTGGTACCGCTCGCCGAGCAGGACCGCGGCCGGTGGGACACCGCGTCGATCGCCGAGGGCGTGGGCATCCTCCAGGCGGCCCTCGCCCGCGACCGGCTGGGCGAGTTCCAGGCCCAGGCCGCCATCGCGGCACTCCACGCCGATGCGCCCACCGCCGGGGAGACCGACTGGGTGCAGATCGTGGAGTGGTACGACGAGCTGACGCGCCTGACCGACAGCCCGGTCGTCCGGCTCAACCGCGCGGTGGCCGTCGGCGAGGCCGACGGACCGCGCGCCGGCCTGGCGGCACTCGCGGCGCTGGACGACTCGCTGCCCCGTCACACCGCGGTGGCGGCCTACCTCCACGAGCGCGACGGCGACCTGGCGACGGCGGCCCGCCTGTACGCCGAGGCGGCCCGGAGGGCACCCAACCTCGCCGAGCGCGACCACCTGACCCGCCAGGCCGCCCGCCTCAACGCACGCCGGTCCCGCTGACGTGCAAGGACGGAACGCCGACCTCCCTGACCTCACGGAGGCGGTGGAACCGGTCGCGGCCGGTGAGTCCCGCAACCGACCCGGAGCGGGAGGTACCGGGACTCGTGGCCGAGGGGCGCTGAAGCGAGTCGATCACCCCGGCACCTGGGAGCCGGCGGCAGGACCGTCGTCGCCGGTCAGTCCACCGCCACGTGCAGCCGCACGGTCAGGCCCGTGGGCAGGGTCCGCATCTCCACCAGGTCGCAGAGGTGGTGCATCATCCACACGCCCCGGCCGCCGGCGGGAGACAGCGGATCGGGGCGGCGCCGGCCGATGAGGGGATCCGTGAGCCGGCCCCGGTCCTGTGTCTCGGCGATCAGTGTGTCGGCCCAGCGCCACAGCCGCAGGGTGCCGTGTCCGCCGCCGTGGCGCACCGAGTTGCCCGTGGCCTCGTTGACGGCGAGCAGCCAGTCGGTGCGGCGTCGCGCTGACAGGCCCGCCGCCTCCGCCCAGTTGCCGGCGGCGTCGCGCACGCTCCCGAGGTCCCGCTCACCGAAGCGCAGGACGACCGCGTCCGCCGGTTCGGGCAGCGGTGTGTCGCAGTCGCGCCCCACCTCGTGCGGGTCCACGTGTCCCGGACTGTGCCGGTACTCGCCGGGGCCGCCGATGACAGGGTGCGTCCGGTGCGCCTGTGCCAGTACCGCCTCGGGCAGAGCGGTGTCGTAGGGGCACAGGATGGTGGCGGGCCGGCCGGCGAACGCCAGGTTGATCAGGGCCTCGTGGCGGGTGGCCTCACGTGCCTCCGCGGGGGTGCGGCCCAGCCAGATCGGCTCGCCCACGATGGACGGGTACCGGTCCGCGTGCCGGTCCGCGAACTCCTGGAGCATCGACAGGATGCGCCCGGGGTTGCGTCCCGCCTGCCGCATGTCGACCCAGGTGACGTCCCCGGCCTCCACGCCGAGGAGATCCCGGAGCGGACCCAGGCGTTCGCCGGGCACGGCGACCAGCTGGGGGCGGCCCCGGACCGCCTCCGCGCGGACGAAGCCCCCCACGCCCTTCAGATAGTCGTCCTCCGTGGTGTAGAAGAGGGCCGGATGGTGGAAGGCCGCGTACTGACCCGGCTCGGAGGACGGTCTCGTGTACGTGGTCATCGGCCTGCCGTCGCTATGCCGGCGCCCAGCTCCGGGAAGAGTTCCAGCATGCGCTGGAGCGCGGGCGGCGCCCCGACGATGCGCACGGGTGTGTCCGAGGGGCGTCGCAGCGCGGCCCGGGCGATGTCCGAGAGTGCTGCGACGTCGAGGTGGTCGAGGGCCGACAGGTCGAGGGTGACGTCTTCGGCAGGGGAAGCGGAGAGCGCCGCCGCCGCCGAGGCGGTGACCCGCCGGTTCTCCCAGCCGGCCGATCCGGACAGCCGGAATCCGGGTGGACCGGCCAGCGGCGCGACCGACAGTGCCGGCTCGCCGCCCGGGCACGCGGCGGAGCCCGACCGCGCCAGGTGCGCCGCCGCCAGCACCTCCAGGTCGTCGGGTGGCACCAGGCGCCGGTCGTAGAAGCAGTAGGCCCGCAGGGGCAGCTGCTCGAAGACCTCGTGGTGGATACGCAGTTCGTACTCGAGCAGACGCTCGGTACCGGCTGTTGCCCGGGTGCCCCAGGACATCTCGCCGATCGCCCGCAGCCGTCGGTAGCCCTGCGACGCGGCTGCCTGCACGGCCTGCCGCCACAGACTGATCATCGCGTCCGGGGCGAAACGGTCCCCGGCCAGATAGGTCTCGGCGGCGGTGGTCACGATGAGCTGTCCACGCCGTACGGCGGAGGTGGCGTCGATGCCCCGGCCGACGAGCGTGCGCGTCACGAGGTCGGGCGCGGTGGCATCCGCGAAGTACTGCACCTGTTCGCCCTGGTCGAATCCGGCCCGGACGAGGCTGACGAGATGGTCCGCCCATTCGGCGTCCGTCGAGTACGCCACAGCGGCGTGCCGGTCGGCCGCGGCTTCACCGCTCGCGTTCGCGGACGTGGCGTGCATCGAACCACCCTGTCCCTTCCGGTGCGACCGGTGTGCCACACAGATTCACCAGATTACCGCAGGGTCTCCACCCGGCCCCCGGATCCGTGTGTGCGGACGGCCCGGACCGGCGTCCCTGATCTCCGGGGCGGCCGGATCAGGACAGGGCGGCGTTCTCGCTGTCGCTGTCGGGAAGAAGGGGGAAGATCTGGTCGAGGCCGACGATGCGCAGGATGCGCAGCGTGGGGGCGGGGACGGCGGCGAGCGCGATGTCCGCGCCGGCGGCGAGGGCGTGGTTGCGGGCGGCGATCAGGGCGGTGATGCCGCTGGAGTCGCAGAACGTCATCCGAGCCAGGTCCAGGGCGAGGCGCCGGCCAGGTCGCAGAGTGAGAGTGGTGAGCAGTTCACGCAGCTCGGCTGCGCTGCCGTAGTCGAGGTCGCCGCTGATCCCCAGAACGGGGCCGGTCGCGGCGTCTCGGACGGCGATCTTCAGTGGAATCATCGTCGGTGATCGGTCCGAGGGGCGGCCCCGGGGACGCCGAGGGCGAGCAGGGCGGTGTCGTCGTCCAGCCCGTCACCGAAGCTGTCCAGCAGGTCGGCCAGGGCTTCGATGACGGCGTGCGGGGGCTTGCCCGCGTGGTCGGCGGCGAAGGCGAGGAGGGCGTCGTCCCCGTACAGGCCGGTGCGGTCCTCGCCGGTTCGGGCTTCGGTGAGGCCGTCGGTGTAGAGCAGGAGGGTGTCGCCCGGGGCCAGGGTGGTGGAGGCACTGGCGAAGCTCGCGGCCGGCAGGATGCCGACGAGGAGACCGCCCGGAGTGGGCAGGAAGTCGGCTGTGCCGTCGGCTCGCAGGACGACGACCGGCGGATGACCGCCCGAGGCCAGCTGGACGGCGACCTGTCCGGTCAGGGGGTCCGGTGCCAGCGTGCCGACGATGGCGGTGCAGTACCGCGGGTCGCCGCTGCTGGAGTACCGCTCGTGCAGCACCTTGTTCAGGGTGGACAGGGCGGAGACCGGCTCGGAGTCGTGCAGTGCGGCGGCGCGCAGGGTGTAGCGCGTCAGTGAGGTCAGCGCCGCGGCCTGCGGGCCCTTTCCGCACACGTCGCCGAGGAAGAAGGCGAAGCGTCTGCCGTCGATGGGGAAGACGTCGTAGAAGTCGCCGCCGAGCCGCTCGGGGGACGCGGTGTGGTAGTGGGCGGCCGTTTCCATTCCGGGCACCGGCGGCAGCGCGTCGGGCAGCAGCGCCTGCTGGAGCACGGCGAGGGCGTCCTGGAGCCGGGCCCTGTCGGTCTCCGCCTGCTTGCGGGCCTCTTCGGCGGCCTTCCGGCCGCGCAGGAGTTCCTCCTCGTAGGCACGGCGGTCCCGGGCGTCGAAGACGGTGGTGCGGATCAGCAGCGGCTCGCCCGTGTGGCCGTGCTTGACCACGGAGGAGACCAGCACCGGTATGCGTCCGCCGCCGGTCTGCCTGATCTCCAGGGCGATGCCGCTGATCTCGCCCTGCATCCGCAGCAGTGGCGCGAAGTGCGTCTCGTGGTACAGCTTGCCGCCCACGGTCAGCAGGTCGGTGAACCGCATCCGGCCCACCACCGCCCTCCGCTCCAGGCCGAGCCAGCCCAGCAGCGTGGAGTTGATCTTCGCGATGGTGCCGTCCATCAGCGTGGACAGGTAACCGCAGGGCGCGCTCTCGTACAGCTCCTCCGCGCTGTCCTCCAGCAGGGCGGCGAACGCCGCATGCGAGGTCATCTCGTCGCCCGCCTCGGACGGGTCGGGCTGCTGCCCGGTGCGGCACATCACCGCAGGCCCGCCAGGAAGCTGGTGATCGCTTCGTTGGTGGCCTCGGGTGCGGACAGGTGCGGGCAGTGCCCGGTCGCGTCGAGTGTGACGAGCGTCGAACCGGGAATCGCCTGGTGGACGAACGCGCCGACCTCGCGTGGGGCGATGACGTCCTGCATGCACTCCAGCACCAGCGTCGGCACCTGCACACTCTTCAGGTCGTCCCGCGAGTCCGACAGGAACGTGGTCCGGGCGAAGACGCGAGCCATCTCCGGGTCGGTGGCGCAGAAGCTGTTCTTCAGCTCCTCGCCCAGCTCCGGCCGGTCCGCGTTACCCATGATCATCGGTGCCATCGCCGCCGACCAGCCCAGGTAGTTCAAGTCCAGGGACCCCAGCAGCTCGTCGATGTCCGGCGCGCTGAAGCCGCCCAGGTACCCCTCGTCGTCGATGTACCGCGGGGACGGAGCGACCATGACCAGCGCCCCGATGCGTTCCGGGGCCGCTGCGGCGGCCAGGACCCCGATCATCGCGCTGACCGAGTGCCCCACGAACACCGCGTCGCGCAGGTCCAGTGCCTCGCAGATCTCCACCACGTCCCGGGCGTAACCGTCCAGGGAGGCGTAACGGTCCTCGAAGAACGCTGCCGGATCCGATCGGCCCGAGCCGACGTAGTCGAACAGGATCACCCGGTAGTCCTGGATGAGGGCGGGTACCGTCAGCCGCCACATGTTCTGGTCACAGCCGAAGCCGTGAGCCAGTACCACCGTCGGCCCCTGCGGGTTGCCGGTGATCGTGACGTTGTTCCTGCGAACGATATCCATGCCACCAGTCTCGCAGGCCGCGACGACCGGGCCAAAAGGGCCTCCGATATCGTCCACTCCACCCGACACCTTCACGCCTGCACCCGGTGACCTGCACATACGCCCTGCGCTGCGCGGGCGGGGCGCCGCCGCGGGCTTGCGCCCTGAGTGGGAGCACCCTGAACAGGTGTCACGGGCGGGGGCGCAGGGGCGGCCGGGGGCTCGGGGGCCGGCCGGCGATGTCGGTCAGCAGACGGGTGCAGACGTCGCGGAGCTTGAGATTGGTGTGCTGGGACAGTCGGCGCAGCAGACCGAAGGCCTCCTCCGCGGTGCAGTGCTTCTGCCGCATGACGCTGCCGATGGCCTGGTCGATCACGCTGCGGGACGCGAGCGCGCTCTGGAGGTCACGGGCGAGGTCCTCCGCGTCGGCCAGACGCTGGGCCAGCGCGATCGCCCCGCCGGCCCGGGTGGCGAACGCTGTCAGCTCCTCCCGGTCCCGCTCGGAGAAGGCGTCCCGGCCGGCGGCGTAGAAGTTGAGCGCCCCGGCGGTGTGGGCGCGTACGGGGATCGGCACGGACAGCGAGGAGTGGACGCCCAGGCCGGCCGCGAACCGCGGATAGGTGCCCCACCGGGTCTCCTCCAGTACGTCCGGCACGTGCACGACGTGGCCGGTCCGCAGGGCCTGGAGGCAGGGGCCGTCGTCCTGGCCGTACTGCTTCTCGTCCAGCTTGTCCGCGACGCCCCCGGTGCTGACCACGGTCAGGGGCCGCTGGCGGCGCCGCAAGGTCACACCGCAGCCGTCCGCTCCGGAGTCGCCCATGGCATCGTCGACCAGGTGCTGAAGGAACTCCGTCAGTGACCCGGTCCCCAGGAGTCGGTCGATCATGTCCGGTTTCCGCCGCATGTGATCGGGTCGGTTCACCGCCTCTCACCTCCCGCAGCGAACCCCGTTCCCCGCCTCGCCGCACTGATACCCCCGCCGACGGACGTATCCGCACCGGGTCGCGCGGGGTTCGGGGGTGCGCCGGGGTACGGGCGGCCGGCCCGGCGCCCCGCCGTTCCGCGCGGATCCCGGCCCCCGCCCTGCGGCCCCGGGTCAGACGACCGTCAGGACGATCTTGCCCGTGGTGCGGCCCCGCTCGCCGATCTCGTGCGCCTTCGCGGCCTGTGCCAGCGGTACGACGCTGTCGACCACCGGCTTCAGCGCGCCGCGCTCCACCAGGGCGGCGATCTCGCGCAGGCCCAGGTGGTCCGGCTCGACCAGGATCCACACCGCCCGCACCCCGTCCCGGGCGGCGGGCACGTCGTTGGGGCCGGGCAGGGTGATGAGCCGGCCGCCGGGCCGCAGCACCCGCAGGGAACGCTCGGCCGTCTCCCCGCCGAGTCCGTCCAGCACGACGTCGATGTCGGACACGACGTCCTCGAACCGCACGGCGCGGTAGTCGACCATCTCGTCCGCGCCCAGCTCGCGCACCAGGTCGTGCTTGCCGGCGCCGGCGGTGCCGATGACGTACGCGCCGCGGGCCTTGGCGATCTGCACCGCGAGATGGCCGACCCCGCCGGCCGCCGCGTGCACCAGGACCCGCTCGCCGGGACGGACGCCCGCCGTGTCCACCAGCGCCTGCCAGGCGGTCAGCGCGGCGAGCGGCAGCGCCGCCGCCTCCACGTGCGTCAGGCTCGCCGGCTTGGGGGCGAGATGCCGGGCCGGCGCCACCACGTACTCGGCGTAGGCGCCTGCCTGGCGTGGGAACAGCGGCATGCCGAAGACCTCGTCACCGGGGCGGAACACGCCCACACCGGGTCCGACGGCCTCGACCGTGCCGGACACGTCCCAGCCGACCGCCGGTACGGCGCCCCACTCGATGAGGGCCCCGCCGGCCCGGGTCTTCCAGTCCACCGGGTTCACTCCGGCCGCGTGGACGCGGACCAGGACCTCGTTCAGTCCGGGCTCCGGGCGCTCGACCTCACGCTCGACCAGGTTCTCCGGTCCGCCCCACTGCTCCACGACCACCGCACGCATGATGTCCGCCTCGTTCCCGTTCGATCGGCTCGGCGCCGGGACCTCCCCGGCGCGACGCGGTCCACGATCCGGCACCACGACCCGCCGTGGCTCTGGCCGTATGGCCAGGATGTGACAGGATCTGGCCATGGGTGACACATGGTGCGCGGTGGCGGAGGACGAGCGGGATCCGGCGGGGGCGGTGCCCCGGCGGCACCGGATCGCGGTGCTCGCCCTGTCCGGGGTCCCGCCCTTCGAGCTGGGCATCCCCTCCCGTGTCTTCGGCAGCGCCCAGGACGCCGAGGGCCGCCCGCTCTACGACGTCACCGTCTGCACCGCCGACGGCGCCCCCGTGCTCAGCGACGCCGGGTTCACCGTGCAGCCCGCGGCCGGCCCCGAGGCCCTGGCCGCCGCCGACACGGTGATCGTCCCGCCCACGCACGCCATGCCCGAGCTGGGCCGCGGCGGCCCGCTGCCCCCCGAGGTCACCGCGGCCATCGCCGGTATCCGGCCCGGCACCCGGCTGGTGTCCATCTGCACCGGGTCCTACGTGCTGGCCGCGGCCGGGCTCCTCGACGGTCGCCCGGCCACGACCCACTGGAACCTCGCACCGGAGTTCCGCCGGGCCTACCCCAGGGTCAAGGTCGACGAGGACGTCCTCTTCGTCGACGACGGCGACGTGCTGACCTCCGCCGGCGTGGCCGCCGGGGTCGACCTGTGCCTGCACATGATCCGCCGCGACCACGGCGCCGCCGCCGCCAACCGGGCCGCCCGCATGTGCGTCGTACCGCCCTGGCGGGACGGCGGGCAGGCCCAGTACATCGACCGCCCGGTCCCCGCGCCCACCGTCGCCAGCACCACCGCCACCCGCGCCTGGGCCCTGGAGCACCTCGGCGAGCCGCTGTCCCTCGCCCAGCTCGCCGAGCACGCCCGGATGAGCCTGCGCTCCTTCTCCCGGCGATTCCGAGACGAGGTCGGCATGACCCCCGTGCAGTGGCTCACCGCACAACGTCTGGAACTGGCCAAGCAGTTGCTGGAGACCACCGATCTGTCGATCGACCTGGTCGCGCACCGCGCCGGCTTCGGTTCCGCCAACTCCCTGCGCGCGCACATGAGGACGGCGTTCGGCGTGTCACCCGCCGCCTACCGTCGGACCTTCAGCCCCCACGACCTCGTCGGCGCCCGCGGCTGACCGCACCCGCCGGTCCCCGGCGGCGGCACCGCGGCCCGGCGCGACGAGCGAGCGCCTCCTCAGGAGTGCGTCGACGGCGCAGACGCCGGGTCCCAGACAGGCGATCAGGAGGAACGACCAGCAGAACAGGACGGCCGGCTCGCCTCCGTTGTCGATCGGCAACAGGGCATGGGACTGGTGGACGCTGAAGTAGGCGTAGGCCATGGAGCCGGAGCAGATGACGGCCGCGCCGCGGGTGAACAGGCCCAGGCGCACGAGAACGCCTCCGGTCAGCTCGATGGCCGCCGCCCACCACGCGGGCCACTGCAGGGCAGGCACCGTGCCGCCGCCGTGGGCGCCGCCCGGCACGCCGAACAGGGACGCTGCCAGGGTCACTCCTCGGGGCGGGGAGGCCCGGAAGACCCGGGGGCTCCCTTTCATGGACGTGACAGTCCTGGTGTAGCGGGGTGCGTGCGCCGGCGCCAGCCGCCGGGAGCTCTGAGTTCCCTGTGAAGGCCGGGCACCGGCAAGGACCGTTCCGGCACAGGTGGCGCCGGCCTGGGTACTGGTCCAGGACACGGGGCGGCGGCGACCGGGCGGGGCCGGACGCCGTGCCCGTGCGGACCGGCGGCCGTCACCCCTGACCGGCCGCACGCACCCACCCTCAACGCCGAGCGGAGAACATCTCTCATGCGAGCCACGTTCATGTACGGCACCGGCGACGTCCGGGTGGAGGACGTCCCCGACCCGGTGATCGAGCAGCCGACCGACGCGGTGGTCCGCGTCGTTCGTTCCTGTATCTGCGGCAGCGACCTGCACCCGTACCACACCATGGAGAAGTCGGACCAGGGCGCTCCCATGGGGCACGAGTTCCTCGGGGTCGTCGAGGACCTCGGCACCGAGGTGTCCGGCCTCCGGCGCGGTGACCTGGTGGTGGCGCCGTTCGCCTTCGCCGACAACACCTGCGCGCTGTGCCGGGAGGGTCTGCACACGTCCTGCCCCCAGGGCGGCTTCTTCGGCCCTGGCAGCGGCTGCGGCGGTCAGGCCGAGGCGGTCCGCGTCCCGCAGGCGCAGGGCAGCCTCGTGAAGCTGCCCGTCGGCGAGGACTCGGAACTGCTGTCGTCACTGCTGACGCTGTCCGACGTGTACGGCACCGGGCACCACGCCGCCAGGGCGGCGCACGTCGGCCCGCTTACCACCGTGACCGTCATCGGCGACGGCGCGGTCGGTCTGCTGGCGGTCCTCTCCGCCCGGCGGCTCGGCGCGGAGCGGATCATCCTCATGGGGCGGCACAAGGACCGTACCGACCTGGGCCGCGAGTTCGGTGCCACCGACGTCGTCCCGGAGCGCGGGGAGGAGGGCGTCGAGCGGGTGCGGGCACTGACCGGCGGCGACGGAACGCACACCGTCCTCGAATGCGTCGGCTACATGAACGCCTACGACACGGCGGTCGGCGTGGTGCGCCCCGGCGGTGTGATCAGCCGGGTAGGCGTACCGCAGTACGAGGAGGCGCCGGTCGGCTTCGGCAGCCTGTTCCGTCACAACATCACCCTCACGGGCGGTCCGGCCCCGGTCCGCGCCTACATCGAGGAACTCATGCCCGCAGTGCTGGACGGCACGGTCGACCCGGGGCGCGTCTTCACCCGCACCATCGGACTGGAGGAGGTGCCCGACGGCTACCGGGCCATGGACCGGCGCGAGGCTCTGAAGGTCCTGGTCGCGGCCTGACAGGGACAGTGGAAAGCCCCGGTCGGCTCGGGGGAGGGCCGACCGGGGCGGTCAGAGCGGGAACGGAGGGCGGTCGCCTCGCGGCGAGTGGCTCCGTGGGGCTTCAGCCGGACGATCGTCCCCACGGGCGAGAGGTGAGGCCCGGGGACACTGTCCCCTCCGCACCCGCATTCAGTTGAACGCCGAACCATGCTGGTTGCTTTCCCGGCAGGGCGTGAGCTGCGAAGACCGGGACGCACGTGCCAGGACACGAGGCACTGCCGCTGCCGGACTACGACCACCTTCCGCTGGGCAGCCTCCAGCACCGTATCCGTACGCTCGACGAGCCGGGCCTGCGCGAAGTGCTGACCTATGAGGAAGCGCACGGCAACCGGCTTCCCGTCGTGGAGGTGGTCCGGGCCCGGCTGCAGGAACTGCGCGAGGGCGCACAGCCGTCAGGCGGCTCACCGCTCGCGCCGGCTCCCGAGCAGGCGCCCGCGCCCGACACCGGTTCCGCCGTGTCGCCCGCCACCACGGGCCCCGCGATGAACCCGCCGTCCCACGGCACCCCCGAGAATCCGGCACAGCCCCGCCCGACGGGCTGACGCACGACGGCCCGTCGGCCTCGCCGGACGGTCCGCCCACCTCCCTGTACGTCCCACCCGTTCTTTGGCAGTGTGGGGGCGAGCGAGCCCCGGGCCGGCTGTCACAGCCGGCCCGGGCCTTGTGAGGGGTTCGCTTGGGCAGTCAGGCGAAGGCCGTCACCTCGTGAGAGCTGACAGCTGTTGCGCCCGCCGGTGCAGGCATCGCCCGGTCGGCGGACGCATCCCCGCTCGCATCCGGCGGGGCCTCACGGGCCGCCGCCGGAAGATCGGACGCATGCGGCGGTGGCCGTGTACAGCTCTCCCTGACTGCTCCGCGCGCCCCTGTCGAGAGCGGTCCCGGTCAGCGGAAGCGCGTTGCGACGGGCGCGGCCGGGGAACCGCAAAGCCGTGTCCCGGTCGGGCGCGGGCGTGCGGACGACCGCATCGGCCGGTGCGTGCAGCTTGACGTCGAACCGGGCAAAGGTGTTCCTCAGCAGGGCGAACGCCTCCTCGGTGGAGGCGGGGCCGCTGGCGCGCGAGCAGTACGTCCTGAGCGCGAGACACCCCGGCATGCCCGAACAACCGGTTGCGGGCGTCCAGTTCCTCCTGCGACGGAAGCGGAACACGGACCTGCTCGCGAGTGCCGCCGGCAACCTGGACGGCTTCCTCCTCAGGGGACCAGGGCAGCTGGGTCGTACGGGCGCTCCGGACGGAGAACGGCAGACAGCACGGACTGACGCGGCCCGGCCGTACCCGGCCGGCGCGGGTGCCGGCTTCCCGAACCCTCCTCCGGAGCCTGACCGCGCCCCCGCACCACAGACACCCAGCCCGCGGGGCACGTCGCGTGGCACCTGGCGCCGCGCCGGGCGTCACCGCGCGGGGGAGCGGCAGGGAGGCGGGCGACGGCACGTGCGCATCGGAAGGGGCGGTGGGGAACGCTCGTCGAATTACCGAATGCCAGGGGTGAATCGCCGGAAATGTGGGGACCCGAGCGCCAGTACAACGTTCCGCGAGGAGTCGATATGAGCAGCCCCCAGGAGAGCGAGGCATCCAGCCCGCTGGAGCAGGTCACCGGTGAGAAGGACGTGCACCCCGAGGAAGAGGGCCGGCAGCCCGAGTCCGCGTCGGGCGCTTCCCGCGGCGAGGAGGACGGCGCCACGGACGCCGGGGACACGTCGACACAGGCGGAGACATGACCGTCTCGATCGCGCAGCGGGACGCCACGGCGCTGGGAGGCGACGGCAGTGTCCTGATGCGCCAGCGCCGCGACCACGCCCGGCTCGACGCGATGATGCGGCGCTACGCCGCCGCACACGGTCCGAGCCGTGACCTGGAACGGCTGTGGCAGGACATCGTGCAACTGGTGTTCAGCCACGCATTCGCCGAGGAGACCGTTCTGTGGCCGGTGCTGCGCCGCGTCGCCCCCGACGGGGCGAGCCTCACCGGCCGGGTCGAGGAGGAACACCAGGCGATCAACGATCTGATCGCCAAGGTCGAGAGATCGGTCGACGACCCCCGGCGCACGGCCTGGATCGAGGAGGCGTTCGCTCTCATCCGCCAGGACATCCGGGACGAGGAGGACGAACTCCTGCCGCGCCTGCGCGAGGCCTTCGACGACCGCCGGCTGCGGCGGATCGGAGCCGCCTGGGAAGCCGTACGGGTGACCGCCCCGACGCGCCCTCACCCCGGCGTGCCCCGCCGCCCGCCCGGCAACGCGGTGCGAGGCGTCCCCCTCAGCGTCTTCGACCGCATCCGTGACGCCGTCTCCGGCATCACGCCCACGGTCCGCACGGCCGTGACGCTCACCGGCGCGGCCGTGGCCGCGGCCGTCGTCGCCCTGCTGGTGCGCGCCGTCCGGTGCCGCCCGAGGAAGGCGCGCGGATCCACGTGACCGGCGGCCAGGCCCGCGCCGTTCCGGCCGCGACCCGGGTACTCCCTACAGACCAGACAGACCACCTTGTGAAGGTGAGGATCATGGCAACTTCTCCCAAGCCGACGATGGAGACGCACCCGGACATCATCGACATGCGCCAACGCCACGAGATGGCCGAGCGCGCGACCTCCACCAACCAGGGCCAGGCCATCGAGACACTGGCACTGCTCACGGGCCTGTACCTCGCCGCGTCGCCGTGGATCACCGGATTCAACAACCTGTCGACGCTGGCCGTCACCAACCTGGTCACCGGTATCGCCTATGCGTTGCTGATGAGCGGCGGCTTCGGCCGCGCCTACGAACGCACCCACAGCATGGCCTGGGCGGCCTGTGCCCTGGGCCTGTGGGCCATCATCGCGCCGTGGGTGGTGGCCGGCGACGTCAGCACCACCAGGACCATCGTGAACAACATCATCACCGGAGCGCTGGCCCTGCTGCTGGCGCTGGCCGCCAGCGCGGCCGCCCGGGCGGCGGAGTCGTCCCACGCCCGGCGCGACAGGTCCGCGCCCTACGCGTCGGGTCGCGGCTGACCGGCTGACCGGCCGGTCACGGCTGACGGTACGGGGCGCGTACGCCGGGTGAGCCGCCCGGCGGACGCGCCCCGCTCGTGTGTGCTGCGCACGTGTGGGCCCCGCACATACGGGCTCCGCACCCATGGTCCGACCACGCCCCGCGCGTGCGGCCGCGCCCGCCAGGACATGCCGTTCGTCAGGGCATGCCACTCGTCTCGACGAGCATGTCGATGACGGCGTCGGGGCCGCCGTCCGCCAGCGCCTGCCGCTGACGGTCCGCCCCGGTGCCCTGCTGGAGCAGCCGGTGGACCAGCGAGGTCACCTCGCGGGTGTCACCGGCCGCGTCCAGGGCCGGACCGATGTGCGCCACCAGCCGGTACACGGCGTCGCCCGCCCGGCAGCGCTCGCCCCCGGGAAGGATCAGATCACCGCTCAGCCCGTACCGCGCCGCCTGCCACATCGCCACGTCCACCAGCTCGGGAGGGCTGTCCGGCGCCTCCCTGCCCGCCGCCGCCTCCTCCCTCGCGGTGTCGACCAGGGCGCGCACCAGGCCGGCGAACATCGCGGCCTCGTCCGTGCGCAGCTGCACGTCCAGACAGCGGATCTCGACGGTGGGATAGGTCTCGGACATGCGGGCCTGCCAGTACAGCTGGCCGGTGTCACCGATCACCCCCGTCGACAGCAGCCGCTGCACCCGCAGGTCGTAGTCCCTCTCGTCGGTGAAACACGGCGGGACGCCGCTGACCGGCCAGCGGTCGAAGACCACGGTGCGCCAGCTGGCGAATCCGGTGTCGTGCCCCTCCCACAACGGGCTGTTCGCCGACATGGCGGTCAGGACGGGGAGCCAGCCCCGGATCCGGTTGAGTACCCGCACGCCCACCTGCCGGCTGGGGATGGCGACGTGCACGTGCATGCCGTTGACCATCTGCTCGGCCACCAGCTGCGGCGCCTGCTGCTGCATGGCGCGGTAACGGGCCTGGTCGGTGACGGGGACGGGCAGCGCCTGGCGCAGCGGCGGTGTACCGCTGGCCACGAGACGACAGCCGTGCGCCTCGGCCGCCCCGGCCACGGCGTGCCGCAGACGCAGCAGGTGGCCGCCGACCTCGTCCAGCGACCCGCACACCGGAGTGGCCACCTCGACCTGGGCCTGCAGCAGCTCCGGCTGGATCTCCCGCGGCGCGACGAACGGCTCGAGGCCGGCCGCGGCGCGTACCTTCTCCGCGCGCGCCGCCAGCCGGCCACTGGCCGGCTCGACGAGCAGGTACTCCTCTTCGACACCGACGGTCGTCATTCTGGGCCTCCCGTTCCCGCGGCGCGCTGCCTGGAAGGCAACGGGGCACGCCCTTCGGCCGGGGCGCTGCCGCTCCGTCCCCGGCGCCGCCCCGATCCTGTGCGGGGACGATCCAAGTGCCACCATGGATTCGCCCTCAAACCCACCCGCGCACCCGGTGCCGGGCGAGCGGCGGTCCCGGACGTTCCCGGAAACCCCGGACGCTCCCGGCCAGGGTCTTTCGTTCGGATCGGGCCGGATCAGGGAGCGGGTCCTGGTGCCGTGCATCGCACGGCGGAGGAGGGCGCCATGGCGGAGCCATGGCAACCGACGACAACGCGGCGAGGCGCGGTGCCAGGACCCGCGAACCCGGCATGATCCGAACGAAAGGGCCCAGGGGGGATCCCGGACGCCCCGGGCGCTTTCGGACACCGCGAGAGCGCCCGCCGGCCACGGACCGCCCTCAGCGGTCGGCAGGCGCGTGCGGGCGGTGCCGCGGGTGCGCGGGGTGGCTCAGTGCTTGCCCATGGCCTTGCGGACGGCGTCCTTGGTGCGGTCCATGAGAGCGGCCACCGGGCCGAGGGCCACGTTGGCCGCGCCCGTCTGGACGCCGGGGTGGGGCCGCGTGGGGGCCATGGCCTCGGCGGCCTTGACGGCTTTGGCCATGGTGGCGAGGTTGGTGACGTCGGTGCTGCGGCGGATGTGCGAGAACTCGTAGCGTTCCTCCGCCCGCGCGTGCTCCTGCACGTCCGTGCGCAGTTTCCTCAGCTGTGGCATGAACGCCGGGTCGTCGGTGTCCATGTCGTCCAGCGCCGCGAGGGTCTCCTTGGCGGACTTCTCCTCGGCGAGGCGGTCCTCGACGATCTGCTCCCCACCCGACACCGCCCGCCGGACGAAGGGGTGCACGACCTCCTCCTCGGCGGTCTCGTGCACGGCGAGCAGCCGTACGAGGCGACGGAAGGCCTCGCGGCGCTCCTCGCCCTCGCTCCGCTCGACCTCGTCGAACAGGTTGCGGATGTCGCCGTGCTGACGCATCAGCAGGGCGACGACATCGATATCGGGCGCCTGGTCGTCACCGGCCTGCGGGGTGTGCAGCTCGGACATGTGCGGCCGCCTCACTTCTCGCGCTGGGCGGGGTCGGGGTGCTCGCCCTCGGACTGCACGCGGTACTCGCGGCCGAACATCACGTCGTGCTCGGCCATGACCCGGTCGCTCGGCGGCTCCTCGCCGCCGTGGATCCGCTCCTGCATCCTCTCGAACCGCTCGTGGGCCTCGCGGACGTAGCCCGCCCCGAGGGTGGTCAGGTCCATCTGGGTGTCGAGCAGCTCGCGCAGGTACTGCTTGTTCGGCTCGAAGGTGAGCACGTTGGGCAGCTCGGGAGCCAGGACCTCCTGCGGTTCGCGGCCGTCGTGGCGGCGCATCAGGTCGCACGCGACGTGCAGGTGCTCCAGCTCCATGTTCAGGTGCAGTTCCCAGATCGCCTTCACCCTGGGGTCGCTCTCCTGCTCCATGAAGGAGTAGTACAGGTAGCACTCGTTGTACTCGTGGTTGACCAGCTGCTCCCACCAGGTCTCGCCCGGGTCGACGAGGGACTCGTAGTGGGTGACGTGCTCCTCCTCGATCAGCCCGATCTCCTGGTAGAGCTGCCGGGCGATCGGCTCCATGTAGGTGGGGCCGGTGTTCATGTAGAAGTTCATCGTCTGCTGTTCCGCCGACATGATCGTCAGCGCGTGCAGCTTCGACAGCGGGTTCGTGGTGGTCTTGTCGTACGGGTCACGGACGTTGTCGACCGGGTCGCGGTGGTGGTACCGCGTGGGGCGGCCCGGCATGACCTCGGTGAGGTTGTCGACGATCGACTCCGCCTTGCGGTGCTCGATCATCTCGTACAGGTTCGCGTACCGGTACAGGTGGTCGAAGTCCTCCAGCACACCGAACTGGTACGCCTGCTTGAGGTACGGATCCGGCTCCATCCGTGCCACCCATGCCGTCAGGTCCACCGCGACCTGCTCGTAGGCGATCGTCGTCTCCAGCACCGAGGAGACTCCCGGCAGCAGCCAGTTGACCACTTTCTGCTGCTGTGCCTCGATGTACCGGGTCCGGGCGAGCTGCCGCTTCAGCTCCGGGTCGGGGGTGTGGCGGGCGAGCTGGTGGCTGAAGAGAATGGCCTCCACCTCGATCCCGTTCATCGTGATGATCCGGCATCGGGTGTACGGGTCACAGCGGTCGGGGTCGATCGGCTGCACGTTCAGCTCCCGCCAGCTGCGCAGCTGGCGGTCGAGCGGGATACCCCGCTGCTCGAGTGGGTTGAACGTCATGGAAGGTGCCTCCAAGAGCAGGGCGAGTCGTGGGCCGGTGGGTACCCCGCCAGGGAGAAGGGGCACAGGCCCGTCATCGAGTCTGGGCGTCACACGCGTGTTTCAGCCACCGGTGGGGCTCGGGTGACACATGGTTCGCCCAGGTGGGCCATGCGAGGTGACATCGTGAGTGGCGTATGAGATGACTGAATCGATACCTGTACGAGCGGAGCGCGCCGGCCCCGACGGCCGGCGCGCGGTTCGTGCGCGCACCCGCGGCGGACTTGTCACCCGCCGCGGGCGGCGCCCGTAACCGCTCCGGGTCAGGTCCTCCGCGCGTCCCCCTGCCGCCCCGTCGGCGATCCGTGGTCCCGGTTCGGCCGGCGCAGACGCACCTCGACGTGACCGTCGACGGTCCGCGCGTCGAAGGCGGGCTGGGGCGCGGTTGCGGGACCGTGTACGTTCAGGCCGTCCGAGAGCCGGAAGACGCTGCCGTGCCAGGGGCACCGGACGCATCCGTCGGCGACCGTGCCCTCCGACAGCGGCCCGGCGAGATGGCTGCACCGTTCCGCCAGCGCGTGCAGCGTCCCCCCGGCCTCCCGTACGACCAGCACGGGGACGTCGTCCACGCCGCACCGCACGGGTTGTCCGGCGGGGAACGCGTCGACGGGGCCGACGCGGTGCCAGCCCTCGGTGACGACGTGCGGAACCTCTTCGGCGTGGTTGGCGCCGGAGGCCTGGCGATAGGCCAGATGCCCGCCCAGGGCTCCGCCGAGTCCGACCGCGGTCAGCCCGAGGAACCCGTACGCGCGGCCCGCGGCTTCGCGCCCCTGGAGACGGCGGACGAGCGAGACGCCGTACAGGCTCACGGCCGCCGTGTTGGCCAGGGCGTGCACCAGACCGATGCGCTGCTGCTCGGGGTGCAGTTCCGCCCAGTCCACGGCACCGGCCAGGGCGGCGGGCGCGGCCGTCGCCAGCCCGACGCCGATCAGCAGCGTTGAACCGGGGGAGCGTACGGGCCGCAGATCCAGCACCGCGGCGGACAGCCAGCTCCCGATCGGCACCTGCACCATCAGCGGATGCACCGGATGGCCCAGCCACCTGCCGTGGAGCGCGTCACGTGCCGCGCCGAGCGGCAGGGACCGCATCCCCGTACGCAGGGCGTCGATCACACGGTCGGCCCGAGGGTCCCGTTCCAGCCGGTCCAGCAGCCGAAGGAATCTGTTCTGCCGCGGGGAACGGCCGCGGCGACGAGGCGAAGTGCTCATGAGCGGCCGGGTCCCCCGCTCCCCGGACAGCAAACGGAGGCGGCTGCCGGTTCGGCAGCCGCCTCTTTCCGTCCCCCGGCCCGCGGTGTGGGCGGGGGTGTGCCGTCAGCTAACCGCCGGACCGGCGTCTTCCGTGCCGGACAGTGCGGCCAGGAACCGGTGACAGCGGGCGGCGCGCTCCGAGTCCTGCTCCATGACGCTGCGGAAGAAGTCGGCGATCTCCTTCTTGCCCGCGTTCTCCGCGTCGCGCACGTACTGGCCGTAGTCGTGTCCGGCCTTCAGGGAGTGGTACTGCACGGAGATGAGGTCGAACACGACGTCACTGAACCCGGTCTCACCTGTCGCCATGAGTCCTCCTGGAACATCTCGGAATCGGGACAAGGGCTGGGTTCCGCCTTTTCGGGGACCGAAACGCCCCGTACATGAGTGAGTCCCCGGCAGCGGGTGGCTGACGGGGACTTCTCACGCGGGGTTTCACGCGTGTCGTCGGGCCCAGAGCGGGGTGACGAAAGCGATGAGGAGGGCTGCGACACCTATCTGGAAGATGTGGCGGATCCAGTCGATGCCGCCGGTGTCACCGACGCCGAAGGCAGTGGCGAGTGCGTTGCCGGCGACCGCCCCGATGATGCCCATGATGACCGTCAGCCAGAGCGGGATGGGCTGACGCCCCGGGAGGACCAGCTTGGCCAGCAGTCCGATGATCAGTCCCGCGATGATGGCCCACAAGAACGACACGACTTCTCCTTCCACAGTGCACGAAGTCCGTTGATCCTCACGTGCCCCTGGAAGGAGGGCTTACGCCTGCGTATCGCGAAGAGATCTGTCGAGGCGACCTCTTCGCCCGCCGGCGGCACAGGAACCGCTGAGGCGGCGGGAGTCGGCCCGACGGCCCGGACAGGGCCGGTCAGGTGGTGAGGAGTTCGGTGAAGCGCCGGGTGTCGATGTTGCCGCCGGACGCGATGAGACCGATCCGCCGCGGGGGGTTGTCGACACGGCCGGCCAGAAGGGCGGCCAGGGGTGTGGCGCCGCTCGGTTCGAGGACGATCTTCAGTCGCTCGAAGGCGAAGCGCATGGCGGTGACGATCTCGGCGTCGCTGACCAGGGCGATGCCGTCGACCAGGCGCTGGTTGACGGGGAAGGTGACCTCGCCGGGCGTGGCCAGCGCCTGCCCGTCGGCGATGGTGCGGGGGACCGGGACGGTGACGCGTACGCCGCTCTCCAGGGAGCGTTTGGTGTCGTCACCGGCCTCCGGCTCGACGCCGATGACCCGGATGCCCGGGTGCAGTGCCGTGGCGGCGGTGGCGCTGCCCGCGATCAGGCCGCCGCCTCCCACGGGCACCACGAGGGCGTCCAGCGCGCCGGTCTCCTCCAGGAGTTCGAGAGCGGCGGTGCCCTGGCCGGCGATGACGTGCGGGTGGTCGTAGGGCGGGATCAGGGCCAGGCCCCGGTCCGCGGCCAGGGCGTGGCCCAGCGCGGTGCGGTCCTGCGTGTAACGGTCGTACGTGACGACCTCCGCCCCGTACCCGGCGGTCGCCTCCCGCTTGGATCGGGGCGCGTCCTCGGGCATCAGGATGACCGCGGTGGTGCCCAGTTCGCGGGCGGCCAGGGCGGTGGCCTGGGCGTGGTTGCCGGAGGAATAGGCCGCGATGCCCTTCGCCAGTCGCTGTGGCGGCAGTTGGGCGGCGGCGTTGTAGGCGCCGCGGAACTTGAAGGCACCGGCCCGCTGGAAGTTCTCGGCCTTGATGAACACCTCGGCGCCCACGAGGGAGTTCAGGGTGCGGGAGGTGAGGACGGGGGTGCGGTGGACGATGCCCTCCAGGCGGACGGCGGCCTCGCGGACGTCGTCGAACGAAACGGGCGGTACGGCGGCCATACGGGGTCCTTGGGTGGTGGAGAGGGGGCGGGGTACCGGGTGACGCCGGTGGCAGGTCACCAGCCGGTGACGCGGGGCCAGAACGCCTCGATCGCGGGTGCGCCGACGGTGCTCCGGGAGCCGTCCACGACGTGATAGCCCCGGTGCTGGGCGGCGGTGGCACAGGCGTGGTTGGGCAGGACGCGCAGGCGGGTGCCGACGGGGAGGCCGGGCAGCGTGCCGCCGTCGCGGGCGGTGAGGGTGCCGTGCTCCTGGCTCGCGGCGGTCATGACCAGGCCGGGGATCAGCCTGCCGGACAGGTCGGCGACCAGACCGTAGCCCTGGTCCCGCGCCTGCGCGGCGGTGCCGCGGTCACGGGACATGGCCATCCAGCCGCCGTCGGTGATGATCCACCCGTACTCGGGGCGGTGGCCGATGACGGTGACGACGACCGACAGGGCGAGGTCGTCGACGGTGCACACGCCGAGGCCGGCCATCACCAGGTCGAAGAAGACGTAGTTGCCGGCGCGCAGTTCGGTGACGCCGGTGAGGTCCTCGGCGGCGTGGGCGGTGGGGGTGGAGCCCACGCTGACGGTGTGCACGGGCAGACCGCCGGCGCGCAGCCGGCCGGCCGCGGCGACGGCGCTGTCGCGTTCGTTCCGCGCCGCCAGGCGCCGTTCCCCGTCGGTGAGGGCGAAGTACGACTCGCCGGCGTGGGTCAGGACACCGTCCAGGCAGCTCGCGTCGTCCAGGATGCCGCCGATGGCGATGAGTTCGGGGGCGTCCGGCTTCAGTCCGCCGCGGTGGCCGTCGCAGTCGATCTCGATCTGGGCGGGGACGGCGATGCCGGCCTCGCGCGCCGCCGCTGCGACGAACCGCGCCTGTTCGGTGCTGTCCAGCAGGACCCGCAGGGTGACCCCGCGGCGCGACAGGGCGATGACACGCGGGAGCTTGTGGGGGTCGATGCCGACGGCGTAGGTGATGTCGGTGTAGCCGGCGCCGGCGAAGGCCTCGGCCTCGGCGAGGGTGGAGACGGTGACGGGGCCGGGGGCGCCGTCGTGCAGGAGGGCGGCGGCGTCCAGGCTCTTGGCCGTCTTCACATGGGGGCGCAGCGGAACGCCGAGCCGGTCGGCCCTGGCCCGCAGGCGGGCGATGTTGCGCCGCGTCCGCTGGACGTCGACCACGGCGAACGGGGTGTCGGGGCCGGCCAGGGTCGGGGCGGCGGGGGAGGGGCGTGCGGTCATGGGCGGGCCCTCACTGAGCGTAGTTGTAGACCGTCGCCCGGGACACGCCGAGCAGGTCCGCGATGGTCCGTGCGGCGTCGCGCGACGCGAAGTAGCCGTCGCGCCGAAGCTGCCGTACGAGCGTCTTCTTGTCCTCCCGGCTCAGTGAGCGGGGCGTCGCGGCACGCTCCGCGGCGTGCGCCTCCACCGCTTGCCGCAGCTCGCGGGCGTTGCGGTCCCGCAGGGTCTCCAGCGGCTCGTCGCGGTGCTCGGTATCCGTCGCCACGAGATTCGACAGCGCCAGGGTCACCGGGGACAGGACGGACACGTCGAGGTTCAGGCAGAGCGCCGCGACGTACTCGCCGGCCGCGTTCTTGATGCCGATGGACGTGCTCTTCGCGGGGCGGCCGTCGGGGAAGCGGTTGGGGTAGTTCTGGAGGACGCTCGGGAACTGGGGGTCGGCGATGCGGGCCAGGCCCAACTCCGTGACCGAGTCACCCACCTGACGCCCCGACAGGTTGTTCTCGATCACCCGGACCGCGTGGCGCGGGGTCCGCAGGTCGTGCAGTACCACCTCGCACAGCCCCGGGAACATGCGGCCCAGGGCGACGGCGATCTTCTCGGCCTCCCGGACGAGGTGCTCGTCCGCCTCCTCCGCGCCCTCCGCGAGGTCGTCCACGGATGCTCTCCTCCCCTCGGCCTTCGACTTGTCGTCCAACTCTGGACAGCAAGGCTAAGAAGTCGTCCGGCCGGTGTCCACCCCCTTGCCGCCGGCCGGGAGCGCGTCGTCCCCGGGCGTCGCCCGCCCCGCGCAGGGAGCCGTCGGCCAAGTACCGTCTGTACGTACACGTTTCGCGCAACCCGTTCCAGCACAGTCCGACGAGGGGGACCCATGGTCGAACGGCCCGGCGCAGAGCACCGGTTGTGGCTGCGCAGTTTCCACCAGGCGACGCCGGGCGCGCCGCGGCTGCTCTGCCTGCCGCACGCCGGCGGCTCCGCGAGCTTCTACTTCGCCGTCTCCAAGGCGCTCTCGCCCGCGGTGGACGCGCGCGCGGTGCAGTACCCCGGCCGCCAGGACCGCTGCGACGAACCCCTGGCCGGCTCCGTACAGGAACTCGCGCAGGGGGTGTTCCGTGCGCTGGACGACGGGGACGACACACCGCTGGCCCTGTTCGGCCACAGCATGGGCGCCTTGGTCGGCTTCGAACTGGCCCGGCTCCTCGAGGCCGCCGGGCGGCCCCCCGCGATGTTCTTCGCCTCCGGCCGCCGCGGCCCGTCCCTCGTGCGGACGGAGACCGTCCACCAGGGCGACGACGCGCAGCTGATCGCGGAGGTCACCAAGCTCGACGGCACCGACGCGGCCCTGTTGGAGGACGAGGAGCTGCTGCGGATGGTCCTGCCCGTGCTGCGTGCCGACTACCGCGCGGTGGAGACCTACCGGCGCACTCCCGGCCCACGGCTGAGCTGCCCCGTCGTCGCGATGACCGGCGACGCCGATCCCCGGCTGACCCTCGACGAGGCCCGCACCTGGGCCGAGGAGACCGACGGGGCGTTCGAGCTGCGGGTGTTCCCCGGCGCCCACTTCTATCTGGTGGCGCAGCAGGAGGCCGTACTGGCCGAGGTCACGGCCGCGCTACGGCGGCTCGGGCCCGCCGCGGGAGCGGTGGCCTGAGCGGCGCCGGCGGCCCGGGACGACACAGGCGGCACCGGCACAGCGGTGCCGCCCGCGTGGTGTGGGTCAGCCGAGAACCTTGGCGGACTCGATCACCACGGGCTCGGCGGGAACGTCCTGGTGACCCTGCCGGCTGCCCGTCTTGACGCCCTTGATGGAGTCGACGACGTCCTGGCCCTCGATGACCCGGCCGAACACGGTGTAACCCCAGCCGTTCGGAGTCTTCGCCGTGTAGTTGAGGAAGGCGTTGTCCGACACGTTGATGAAGAACTGGGCCGTCGCGGAGTGCGGGTCGCTCGTCCGCGCCATCGCCACCGTGTAGGCGTTGTTCTTCAGGCCGTTGTCGGCCTCGTTCTGGATCGCGGCGAGGGTGGGCTTCTGGGACATGTCCGGCGTGAAACCGCCGCCCTGGACCATGAAGCCCGGGATCACCCGGTGGAAGATCGTGCCGTCGTAGTGGCCGTTGCGCACGTACGTCAGGAAGTTCTCGACGGTCTTGGGCGCCTCGGCGTCGTTGAGCTCCAGCACGATACGGCCGAAGTTGGTGTTCAGCTCGACGGACGACATCACAATCTCCTTGTTCCCGTGGGGCTTGCCCACGCCTACGGTACGGCCGGGCGGCCGTTTCTCCGGTGCGAGCGAGGACCACGACGATTCAGACCGCTCGCGCGCACCAGGGAATATATGACCACAGAGGGCACACCCGGCGCGGCAGCGCCCCGGGCGTCGAACGGCCATCCGGGTCAGGGCCGACGCCGGCCGCGTCCCCTCCGGGCGGCCCGGCAGCTCAGGACGGCCCGCCCGGTCAGGACGGCCACGGCGCGTCGTCGGGCGCCGGCGGCATGGCCAGGTGGGCCAGGTCCTCCGGCGGCGGTGTGGTCAGCGGCCACAACGGAGCCGCGGCCCCGTCGGCGAGTGCGGCCGGCGCGTCGGTGAGGTTCATGCGCTCGCGCAGCCGGCCGTAGAAGTCCGTCGGACCCAGCCGGACCGCCCTCAGCCGGCGCGGCGCCGCGTACACGCCGACCCAGTCCCCGGGGCTCAGCACGCCACGCAGCTGGCCGTCGATGCTGACCGCCGCCTGGCCCGACCGTTCCAGCACCCGCAGCGCGATCGGCTCGTCCGGCGCCGCCACGACCGAGCGGTTGAACACCATGTGCGGCGCGACCGGCGTGAAGACGAGTCCCTCCACCCGGGGCGAGACCACCGGGCCGCCCGCGGCGAAGCTGTACGCGGTGGATCCCGTGGGCGTGGCCACCAGCAGGGCGTCGGCCGAGTAGGCGGCCAGGAGCCGGCCGGCCAGATAGGCCCCGACCGACACCTGCCGGTCCCGCGCCAGCTTCTCCACCACCACGTCGTTCAGCGCGGTGACGTTCAGGGCCACACCCCAGTCCCCGCCCGCCGCACAGTCCGTCCGTACCCGGGGCGGGGGCAGCAACGGCCCGCGGCCGTACCGCAGCAGCGCCTCCATCTGCGCCGGCACCTCCAGCCGGCACGACGCCCGCAGGGTGAGGAGCATCCGGCTCTCCACGGTGATCCGCCGTTCCCGTACGGCGTCCAGCGCGGCCCGCACCGCCGCGGCCGGGACCTCCGTCAGGAAGCCGACGCGGCCGAGGTCGACGCCGAGCACCATCGCGTCGTTCTCGGCCGCCAGCCGGGCACCGCGCAGGAACGTGCCGTCACCGCCCAGGGTGACGACCAGGTCCGGATCGCCCGCGGCCTCGACCTCCTCCCGGGCGCTGTGCCGCGCGCCCTCCCGCCACACGTCGATGTCGGTGCAGCCCACCGTGTGCTCGGCGCACCACTCACGCACCGCCCGGGCGGCGGCCACCGCCTCGGCGCGCCCGCCGTGCACGACCAGGCCGACCCGGTTCACCGTCATGTCCGCCACACCCGCCTCCCAGCCGGCTCGTCCCCGGCTGCCATCCTCGCCGCGGACCGGACCCGCCCGGCGCGCGCCACGCCGCCCGGGACGTGACGCGGAAGCCTCCCGCCCGGTCCGGCCGGTGTGCCGAACCGGCCCTGATCCCGTCACGGCCGTGTCACAGGACCGCCACACGGGAACCCGGGCCCCCGGCGACCGGTCTGTGCACGTGAGTACCGGCGCCGCCGGTCGTCCTGGACACACACCGCAGACAACGGGGGACCCCATGCAGAACCGACACACCAGCCACGTCACCGCGGCGGCCCTGGCCGCCGTCGTCACCGCCCTGTCGCTGACGGCCTGTCAGTCGGCGAGCGCGGCGCCGGCTGCCGGGGCGCCGGCCGCCACGGCCCCTTCCTCCAGCGCCACTTCGACCGCGGTCCCTTCCTCCACCGCCACCGTCATCCGGACCGCCACCGCCACCCGGCCCGCGTCAGCCGTGCCCGCCCCGGCCGCCACCGCGCCGGTCTGCGCGGCGAAGGCGCTGAAGGTGACGGCGTACCAGGCGGCCGACCGCCCCAGGGGCACCGGCACCGGGGCGGCGATCGTCCAGTTCACCAACGTCTCCGCGAAGGCGTGCGTGCTGCGGGGCCACCCGACGGTGGCCGGGGCGGGCAACGGTTCGCCCCGGCACTCCGTCCCGCTGAAGGTGACCCGTAAGGGCACCGCGTCCGCCGTGCGGGTGGCCCCGGGCGGCAAGGCCTGGCTGAAGCTGACCTTCGTGCAGGTGCAGGGTGAGGGAGACGGGTACTGCGTGTCCGGCGCGACGCCCTCCGTGTTCCCGACGCTGGTGGTCGGCCTGCCCGGTGCCGGAGCACACCAGGTCGCCCTGAAGGACGGGCTGTTCGCCGAGTGCGACAACAAGGTCACCGCGACGGCGGTCTCGTCGGTGAAGCCCTCCTGATCCGGCGGAGACCGCACCGACCGGTGTCCTGACCTCACCGGTGCCCCCGCCCGGCCGCCGTTCTCCGCCGGGCCGGGGGCCCGCCGCTGTGTGATCTCCTCCATTGCGGTCGTGGCGCCGCCCCTGTGAGTCTCACCTCGAACGATTTTCCGAAGAACTGTTATCGGCACCGCGCCCAGCGGTCTCCCTGGTAACGGACAGCATCGTTCGGCGTCGAGGACAGGGAAGCTCTGATGAGGACACAGCACACGGTGGACACGGCGGCACTGGTCGACGCCGCCCGAGGGGGAGACTCGGCCGCGCAGGACGCCCTGGTCAGCGCCTACCTCCCGCTCGTGTACAACATCGTGGGGCGGGCCCTGAACGGTTCGGTCGACGTCGACGACGTGGTCCAGGAGACCATGCTCCGGGCCCTCGACGCGCTCGGCGACCTGCGGACGGCCGAGAGCTTCCGCTCCTGGCTCGTGGCCATCGCGATGAACCGGGTCCGGGCGCACTGGAAGGACCGGCAGCTCGCCCCCGGCGCCGTCGAGGAGGCAGCCGACGTCGCGGACCCGGGCGCCGACTTCGTGGACCTGACCATCGTCCGGCTCCAGCTGTCCGGCCAGCGTCAGGAGACCGCCCGCGCCACCCGCTGGCTGGAACCGGACGACCGGGAGGTGCTGTCGCTGTGGTGGCTGGAGTGCGCCGGTGAACTGACCCGGGCCGAGGTCGCCGCGGCGCTGGGCGTGCCGCCGCAGCACACCGCCGTACGGGTGCAGCGGATGAAGGCGAGACTGGAGTCGGCCCGCGTGGTCGTACGGGCGCTCGACACCCGGCCGGCCTGCGCGGAACTGCGCGGTGTACTGGGCTCCTGGGACGGTCTGCCTTCCGCCCTGTGGCGCAAGCGAATAGCCCGGCACGCCCGCGACTGCGCGCGGTGCAGCGGACTGTGGAGCGGTCTGCTGCCCGCGGAGGGGCTGCTGGCCGGACTGGCGCTGGTCGCCGCGTCACCGGCGCTGCTCGCGACGGTACGCTCCGCGATGGCCGGCACGACCACGGCCGGCATGACCATCACCAGCATGACCACGACCGGCTCGGCCGCACCCGCCGCGCCGGACGCGGAAACCGCCCGCCTGGCCGCGGACGCCGGGCAGGCCGGGGACGCCGGCCCGGACGCGGGCGACGCCGGCGCGGAACCGGGCGGCACGGGCGGTACCGGTACGGGCACCCGGGGCGGTCGCCGGCGAACGACGGCCCGCGACGAGGCGCGCCGACGCCGGCGCAACCGGCGCCGGGCCGTCGGGGGAGCCGTGGTCGCGGCCTGCGTCACGGGTGGCGGCCTCTGGTACTTCGGCACCGGCTCCGGGCCGCACTCCGGGAACGGCACCGCCGCGCACACCACCGGCGCTCCCGTCGTCGACATGGCGGCCCCCCGGGCCGTGGACACCTCGTCGTCGCCGTCGGCGTCCCCGTCACCGTCCGCGTCGCACTCGAAGAAGGCGAGCGCCTCCAAGAGCCCGAGTCCGGCCCGCACGAGCAGTACGTCCAAGGCCCAGCGCACCACGCGCGTCACGCCGAGCGCCACCCGGACCGCGCCCGCGCGGACACAGCCGGCGCCGGCCCCGGCGCCCGCGGGCACGGTGGCGCAGGTGGTCGCCCTGGTGAACAAGGAGCGGGCGGCCGCCGGGTGCGGTTCGGTCACCGAGGACGCGCAGCTGGACAAGGCCGCGCAGGGGCACTCCGACGACATGGCCGCGCGCGGTTTCTTCGACCACACCAACCCGGACGGCGCCGGCCCCGGCGAGCGCATCACCGGTGCCGGCTACCGCTGGTCCACCTACGGCGAGAACATCGCCCAGGGCCAGCAGACCCCGCAGACGGTGATGAACTCCTGGATGCACAGCCCCGGTCACCGCGCCAACATTCTCAACTGCTCGTTCAAGAACCTCGGCGTGGGCGTCCACAACGGCTCGGGCGGCCCGTGGTGGACCCAGGACTTCGGCACCCGACTCTGACGCCGGCACCCCTCACCGGGCGGTGGCGAAGTCCTGCGTCCAGTAGCTGCCGGGCTGCGCGAGACCGACGCCGATCTCCTGGAACGAGCAGTTGAGGATGTTCGCCCGATGGCCCGGGCTGGACATCCAGCCCGCCATGACCTGCTCCGCCGTGCTGTAGCCGTACGCGACGTTCTCGCCGTAGCTGCTCCAGGCGTAGCCGGCACCGGTGATGCGGTCGCCCGGGGCCGACCCGTCGGAACCGGTGTGCGACATGTTCTGGTGGGCCGCCATGTCCGCACTGTGCGCCTGCGCGGCTCGGGTCAGCGCCGAGTCCGGGGTCAGGGCCCGGCAGCCGGCCTTGGCCCGCTCGGCGTTGACCAGCCGCACGATCTCGGCGGTCACCCCGGAGGCCGTGGCGGTGGGCTTCGGGGTGCTCGGTGCGGCAGGGGCCGCGGAGGCCGGCGCCGAGGCGGTGGCCGTGGGGGTCCCGGGAGCAACGGTCCTCTCGGGCGCGTGGGTGGTGGCCTTCTCGGTCGGGCTCGGGTGGGCCGTCGGACGGGCCGTGGTCCTCTTCGGGGCGCTCGCGGGGGCCGTGGCCCGGGGCGTGGGCGGCGGCGTGGTCCGCGGCACTCCGGCGTCCTGACCGTTGCGGTGGTGATGCCGGTGCGCGTACTGCCACTGCCCGACGGGTGCACTCGTCGCGGCGGCTTGCGACTGTTCGTCGGGGCCGTACGGCCACTCGGAACAGGCCAGGGCGACGGACGGTACGCCCACGGCGCCGATGGCGAGGGCGGTCATGACTATCCGCCGGTAGTGCTTCGTTCTGCGGTGCTGGCCCATACGTCAACCTCACTCGGTGATCGCCGAGCGCTCATTCTCGGGACGCCTTCACAGACAGCGCAAAGAGCCCCTCTTACTAGCTCGCCTAGTAGGTCCGCTCGACCCTTGTCAGGCGGGCCGGAAGGTGCTGACTTCGCGACAGTGACGTTTGCGCGTTCGTGTCTGACCGTCAGAAAGGCGGTAACGGCGGCGAACCAGATGGGGTGCTGAACGGCCGGCGCGCCGCCGTACGCGATGTGGTCGTGCACACGGCAAGCCGGACAAATCCCTTATGTCATCAGGGTGCTTCCTACTATGCGGAGCGCTTAGTGGCCGACCTCGGTGTGATGGATGTCTCGTCCCTGCCCGACGGGCGGGACGCCGGCCCGTCGGCGGCGGAGCGGGGAGGCCGGCAGGTGAGGGGCGTGTGGCGCACGGGTACCCGGCGACCTGTGACACCCGTCCGACCCGTGCAGAAGGAGATCCGATGAGCGAGAACACCCCGTCCCAGGCCGAGGGCGAGCGGGAGGACGACGCTCCCGAGACGGAGCAGCCGCCGCGCACCACCCCGTCCCAGGCGGAGGGGGCGGACCCGGACGACGAGGAAGCGGACGACGCGTGAGGGAGGCGTCATGGGCGCGACACACACCGGCGTCCCCGAGGTGCTGGACGCGCTGAACGACGTGTCCTACCCGGCCGGCAGGGACAGGCTGCTCTCGGCCGCGCGGGAGGCGGGCGCCTCGGAGGAGGTCGTCAGGGCGCTGTACGGCATTCCCGCCGAGGAGTACGGCGGCCGGGAGGCGGTGGTGCGGGCGCTCCGGGCGGACCCGGACACCGACCTGGGCCACGACGCCGCGCAGCGGGCGCCACAGGCCCGGCACCGCGGCAGACCCGGGGTCGCGCAGCACCTGCGGGACGAACCGAAGACCCCGATCCACGAGGAGTTCGACCGCTGAAGCGCGCACGGTCCGCCTGCCTGCCTGCTCGCCCGTCCCGACCGGCTCCCGGCAACCCCGGTCGAACGGCCGGGCGGTTCGCCTGCGGCTCGTACCCGCGTCGCCCGGGGCCGCCTTGACGCTCCCGGGGCGCCGATCTAGCGTCAGCGAACATGTCCGGACAGGTAGGGCAGGTGGCTCGGTGACGGCCTCTCCGCGGGACTCCGCTTCCCAGGACCCCCTCGGCAGCGGAGCCACCGGTCGCCCGATCCAGGTGGAGACGCACGGACTCGACGTGATCGGGGACGCGGAGCGCAGGGGCACCCCGCGCATGCTGTTCATGCCCTGGTTCGGCGCGAACGTCTCCGTGCTCGGCCTCGGCTACGGCGCCTTCGCGTTCGGCTTCGGCATCTCCTTCTGGCAGGCCCTCACCGCCGGTGCGCTCGGCATCGTCGGCTCCTTCCTGCTCTGCGGCTTCGTCGCGGTCGCCGGAAAACGCGGCTCGGCACCCACCATGGTGCTGAGCCGGGCCGCGTACGGTGTGCGCGGCAACCGGCTGCCGTCCGTCGTCTCCTGGATGCTCACCGTCGGCTGGGAGACCGTCCTCGTCGCACTCGCCACCATGGCCACCGCGACGGTCTTCGGCCGCCTCGGCCGGGGCGGCGGAACCTGGACCGAGGCCGTCGCCCTCATGGTGGTCGCCGCACTGACCGTCGTCGGCGGCGTCATGGGCTTCGACCTGATCATGCGGCTACAGACACTGATCACCGTGCTCACGGGCGTGCTCACCGTCGTGTACGTCGTCCTCGTCGCCGACCACGTCCACTGGAGCACGGTCAGTGCCGTCCCGGCGGGGTCGGCGCAGGAGTTCATCGGGGCGCTGGTGTTCATGATGACCGGCTTCGGGCTCGGCTGGGTCAACGCCGCCGCCGACTACTCCCGCTACCTGCCCCGCGGTTCCTCCGGGCGGGGCGTGGTCGGCTGGACCACCTTCGGCGCCTCCCTGGCCCCGCTGCTCCTCCTGGTCTCCGGCCTGCTGCTGGCCGGTTCCTCGGAGGAGCTGAGCACGGCTGTCGCGGCCGACCCGATCGGCGCGCTGACGACGATCCTGCCGACCTGGTTCCTGGTGCCGTTCGCCGTGGTCGCCGTCCTCGGCCTGGTCGGAGGGGCCGTCCTCGACATCTACTCCTCCGGCCTGGCCCTGCTCTCGGCCGGACTGCGCGTCCCCCGCTACGTGGCCGCGTTCTTCGACGGCGTCCTGATGATCGCGGGCGCGATCTACATCGTGTTCCTCACCGACGACTTCCTCGGCCAGTTCATGGGCTTCCTCACCACGCTCGGTGTGCCCGTCGCCGCCTGGTCCGGTGTCATGCTCGCCGACCTCGCCCTGCGCCGCCGCGACTACGACGACGGCGACCTCTTCCGGCCGCACGGCCGCTACGGCAACATCCCGCTGCCGCCCCTCCTGCTCACCCTCACCGCCACGGCCGCCGGCTGGGGACTGGTCACCAACACCGCCGCGAGCTGGCTCACCTGGCAGGGCTATCTCCTGGAGCCCTTCGGCCTCGGCGGCAGGACCGGCGCCTGGGCGTACGCCAACCTGGGCGTCCTGATCGCCCTGGCGCTCGGCTTCCTCGGCACGCTGCTGTCGGGCCGCGGCCGGGTACGCGCCCAGGAGGCACAGGCGCCGAGCCCGGTGCCCGACGGGGAGGTGTTCCCCGTATGACCGCCGGACACTCGGCCGTCCCCGGGGCGGTGCCGGACGCATGACAGCCGGGCATCTCGTCGTCATCGACATGCAGCGCGTCTTCGCCGACCCGGAGAGCCCCTGGGGCACCCCGCGCTACGCCGACGCGGCAGCGGGCGTCCGCGCCCTGCTGCCCGGCTTCGCCGGCCGTGTCACCTTCACCCGCTTCCTGGCCCCCGCGCGGCCGGCCGGCGCCTGGCGGGCCTACTACGACGAGTGGTCGTTCGCCCGTCAGCCCCCGGACGCCCGACTCTGGGAGCTGACCGACGAGTTCGCCCGCTCGGCGGACCACGTCCTGGACACCGCCACGTTCGGCAAGTGGACGCCCCGACTCGCCGAACGCGTCGGCTCGGACGGCCGCCTCGTCCTGGCCGGCGTCAGCACCGACTGCTGCGTGCTGTCCACCGCCCTCGCCGCCGCCGACGCCGGCACCGAGGTGCTGGTCGTGGCGGACGCCTGCGCCGGCGTGGACGACGACTCCCATCTCAGGGCGCTGCGCACCATGGAGCTGTACCGGCCGCTGATCCGGATCACCACCATCGCCGGCCTGCGTGCGGAGGCCGGGCCGTGAACGTCGTCCCCGTCGAGCACCATCAGGTCAGCGGGACTCCCCCCGGGAGTTCCGGGCCGGCGGCCACCCGGCCGGTCCGCGGTCGCCCGGCGAACACGCCCTCGCCGAACGGTTCCGCGTCAGCCGTACGACGATCCACGCGGCCCGCGCCGAACCGACCGGGCCGGGCCTGATCACCACCCGCACCGGCAAGGGTTCCCACGTCCCCCGGAGGGGGAGGGGTTCGTCTGCGTGGAGGGGACCCGGGAGGCGGCCGGGGACGGGACCCTCATGGCTGCGAACGCGGTTTCCCGCCGCTTGTGCCCGGCATCCACGAGCTGCCCGCCCGGGGTCTTGGCGGTGACGCGCCCAGTGACGCGCTGCCGTGGACCGGGCCGCGACCCGACCACCGGGAACGGCGGGTGCCCGGGGCGGCGGATCGACGCCCGGGGGCGGAGTGGCTGCGACGCGTCCCGGGGAAGTGGTTCCTGGCCGTCCGGCGCACCGGCCGGACGGCCTGCGGCCCCTGCGCCGTGCGCGTCGTCGGCCTGTTCGACCCGGTCACGTCGGGCCGGCCCTCGCCTTCGGCCGAGCCGCCACGGGCACCGCGCGGGAACGAGGACGCGCCCCCGCGGAACACCGGACGACCTGAGCCCCGGCTGCCGGCCGGTCACCCAGCGGGAACCGGGGCGGCCCCGGCCCGGCGTCGCTCGCCCGCGCCCCGCCCCGGGAAGGTGACGACCGCGCCCACACGGTCCACCAGGCCCGCCCGGTGACCTCCCGCCGCTCCCCACGCATGCCGCGGACCCCACCGGGTACGCGAGGCGGAGCACGTCCGGGCGGCAGCCTGCCCGGCCGCCCGTAACACCGCCGCTACCTGGGGATCTGCCATGGACATACCCGCACACGACGACTCGCCGACGCCGACGCCGGCCCAGCGGGCACTGGACGCGCTCGCCGTGAACGCCGAGGACCAGACCGCCCTGGACACCCTCGCCCACAGTGAGGTACTCGTCCCGGTCCCGGACGACGCGGTCAACGGGGAGGGCGTCGACGCCTCGACGGTGGCGCTGCCCGTCCTCGAACAGCCCGGGGGCGACCAGATCGTCCCGGTGTTCACCTCGGAGGGCGAGATGGCCGAGCTGCTGCCGTACGTGTCGCGCTACCGCCTGATCCCGCTCGGCGCACTCGCCTCGCAGTGGCCCGACGAGGACCTCTCCCTCGCCATCGACGGCAGCTCCGCCCACGGACTGACCCTCACCTCGCAGGGCGTACGTACCCTGCTCGTCCGCTGAGCCCACGCCCGGTCCCCCCGGGAGGGGAGTGAAGGCGCGTCCGGCGCCGTGGCCCGGCCGCCGCCGTCCGTCCCGCCACAACGGTGGGAATATCCCGCCGGGCGGGCTCAGCCGCCGCTGGGGCCCTCCCGCTCGGCCAGCATGCGCCGCAGCACGGCCCGCTGGAGCGGCAGCACCTCGGCGTGCAGCGCGCGGCCCCTGGGGGTGAGCGCGACCCGCACCCCGCGCCGGTCCTCCGCGCACACGGAGCGCTCCACCAGGCCGTCCTTCTCCAGCCGCCCGATCAGCCGGGACAGGGCGCTCTGGCTGAGATGGACCCGGCCGACGAGGTCCTGCACCCGGCACCGGTCGCGCTCTCCGGGTGACTCGGTGGCCAGGACGTCCAGCACCTCGAAGTCGCTGGCGCCCAGACCATGGGGATGCAGGACGCGGTCGATCTCGCACATCGTGCGCGCGTGCACCGTGAGGATGTCCCGCCAGCGTTCCTCGAGCCGGGTCTCGGCCGTCTTGACTGCCATACCGGCACCGTAGCACCGATCCGGCCAGTCGTTGAGTGTGCAACTAATGGTGCGGTCCGGGCGGCCACGGGCCTCAGACGGCCGGGTCCTGGAGCAGCCCCACCAGGTTGCCGTCGCTGTCCTTGACGGAGGCGATCAGCCGGCCGCCGCCGACGTCCTGGGCGTCCTGGAGCAGTTCCGCGCCGGCGTCCAGCAGGGCCGCGAGCCGCTTCCCGAGGTCCGTGACGTGCCAGTACGGCACCGGTCCGGTCATGCCCTTCGCGTGCCCGTTCGGGTCCAGGCCGACGTCCTGCCCGGCGGCCTTGTAGCCGACGTAGTAGGGCTCGTCCGCGTACGGCTCGACGCCCAGCAGCGCGGAGAACAGGGCCTTGGCCCGGTCCAGGTCCCGCACGGGGTAGATGATCGTCTGGAGACCCGCTGTCATGGGACTCACTCCTTCGGGGTGCGTGGCCCGACGGGTTCCCGCCGGTGTTCTCAAGCTAGGGCCTGAGATCCCGCCACGGCTTCTCCGATCCTGACCGGTTACGGCCCCCACCCGTGCCGGGAGGCGGCCGGCGGCCGCCCTCCGTCACGTCGACTCGCGCCGGACCAGCTCCGTCGGCAGGATCACCGCCGCCGGGTCCTCGCCGCCTATCTGGGCGAGCAGCACCCGCACCATCTCGGTGCTGATCCGGTCCCACGGCTGCCGGATCGTGGTGAGCGCCGGACTGGCGGCGGTCGCCGCGGGCGAGTCGTCGAAACCGCCTACGGCGATGTCGTCCGGCACCCGCTTCCCGGCCCGGTGCAGGGCCGCCAGCACACCCTGCGCCATCAGGTCGGAGGCGACGAACACGGCGTCCATGTCCGGCGTCCGCGCCAGCAGCCGCTCCGCACCGGCCTCACCGCTGGCCCGGCTGTAGTCGCCGGAGACGACGAGCCGCTCGTCGGCCGCGATGCCCGCCTCGGCGAGGACCTCCCGGTAACCGGCGAGCCGCTCGACACCGCCGGGGGTGTCCAGCGGGCCGGTGACCACGCCGATCCGCCGGCGCCCCAGCGACAGCAGGTGCCGGACCATGTCCCGTGCGCCGTCCCGGTCGTCGGCGGCCACATAACTCACCTTCGAGCCGAGCCCGATCGGCTTGCCGCAGGCGACCAGCGGCACCCCCGCCTCCCGCAGCTCCTCGGCCACCGGGTCACCGGAGTGGCTGGAGACCAGCAGCACCCCGTCGACATGGCCGGCCGTGATGTACCGCGTGATCCGCCGCCGTTCGTCCTGCGTGCCCGCCAGCATCAGCAGCAGCGGGACGTCGTGCGCGGCCAGCGCCTGCGTGCAACCACGCAGCAGGACGTTGAAGTTGGGGTCCTCGAAGAACCGCTCCTGCGGCTCGGTCAGCAGGAAGCCGACGGAGTCCGACCGTCCGGTGATCAGGGAACGGGCGTGCCGGTTGACGACGTAACCCGTCCTGCGGATCGCGGCGTTGACCGCCTCCTGGGCCGCGGGGCTGACGTAGTGCCCGCCGTTGAGCACGCGTGAGACGGTGCCGCGCGAGACACCCGCCTCGCGCGCCACGTCGTGGATCGTCGGCGGTCTGCGCCGGCCCCCCGTATGGCTCATGGTCATGACTTTACGGCCCCGGACAGCAGGTCCAGGCTCCAGAAGCGCTGAACGACCAGGAAGAGGGCGATCAGCGGAAGGACCGCGAGGAAGGCACCCGTGATCACCAGGGTGTACAGCGCGGGCGTGTTCGAACCCTGCTCCAGCAGTGTGTACAGACCCAGCGTGAGCGGGAACTTCTCGTCGTCGCTCAGCATGATGTACGGCAGCAGGAAGTTGTTCCAGATCGCCACGAACTGGAACAGGAACACGGTGACCATGCCGGGGATCATCATCGGCAGCGCGATCCGGGTGAAGATCCGCCACTCGCCCGCCCCGTCCATCCGCCCGGCCTCCACCACGTCGGCCGGCACGGCGGCGGACGCGTAGACACGGGCGAGGTAGACGCCGTACGGGGAGAGGATCTGCGGCAGCAGCACGGACAGGTAGGAGTCCGTGAGGTCGGCCTTCGCCAGCAGCAGGTACTGCGGGATCGCGAGGATCACCGGCGGCATCAGCACGCCCGCGAGCAGGACGTTGAACATCGTCTCGCGGCCCCGGAAACGGTAGGTCGCGAGCGCGTACCCGCTGACCGCCGACACGGCGGTCGACAGCAGGGCGCCCAGACCGGCGTACAGCGCGGAGTTGCCCATCCACGTCCAGTAGACGCCGTCCCGGTAGGCGTTGAGGTCCGCGAGGTTGCCGGCGAGACCGGTGCCCGGCAGGAAGGTGAAGGTGGAGAACAGCTCGTGCCCGGACTTGGTCGAGGCGATCACCACCCAGGCGACCGGCAGCAGCGTGTAGACCGCGCCGAACAGCAGGGTGACCGTCGGGACCAGCGCGATCCGGCGGCGCCACGGCGGACCCTGCGCCGTACCCGGGGTGGTGCCCGCGGCCGGGGCGGCCTTGCGGACGGCAAGAGTACTCATCCTGCTTCTCCTTGACTGACGTCCCGCGTGTTGCGGCGGTTCGCGGCCCGCAGGAAACCGAACGACAGCAGCAGCGTGACGACGGCGATCAGCGTCGCCTCGGCCGCCGCCGAGTAGATGTCGTTCCGGCCGAAGGCGTCCTGGTACACCTTCATCAGCGGACTCCAGGTCGTGCTGACGGAGTTGGTGAGCGGCTTCAGGGTGGTCGGCTCGTTGAACACCTGGAGCGTCGCGATGATCGAGAAGAAGAAGGTCAGCACCAGCGAGGGCACCACCATCGGAATCTTGATCCGTAGGGCGATCTGCGTGGGGGTGGCGCCGTCCAGCTTCGCCGCCTCGTACACCTCCGCAGGGATGGACCGCAGCGAGGTGTAGATGACGATCATGTTGAAGCCGGTGCCGCCCCAGACCGCGATGTTCGACAGGGCGAGGAAGAGCGGCCCGCCGTCCAGCAGGTCCGGCTGCGGCAGGCCCAGCCGGTCGAGCACGAAGTAGAACGGGCTGACGTCCGGCAGGTACAGGAAGCCCCACAGCAGCGCGGCGACCACGCCGGGGATGGCGTACGGCAGGAAGATCGCGAGCCGGGTGACCGGGGCGAGCCGCACCTTCTCGGAGTCCAGCATCAGCGCGAACAGCAGCGCGAGGCCCAGCATCACCGGGACGACGACGCAGCCGTAGCCGAGCACGCGCAGCGCGCCCCGCAGCAGCTCGCTGTCCTGGAAGGCCTCGGTGTAGTTCTGCCAGCCCGCCCACACCTCGGTGCGCGCACCAGAGCCCAGGCCCAGGCCCGAGACGTGCACCTTGCGGAAACTGAGCCAGACCGCGTAACCGATGGGCAGCGCGAAGAAGAGGGCGAACAGCAGGGTGGCGGGAACCAGGAAGACATAGGGCGCGCTGCGCGCCCGGCGGACGGTGCGGGCAGACGGGTGGCCGTACGGGGCCCCCTCGGCCCCGTACCACGTCCGGCCTGCGGAGCTGGCGGAGCTGCTCACCGGGAGACCTCGAAGCCCTGCTTCTTCATGTCGGCGACCGTGTCGTCCTGCATCGTCCCCAGGGCGGCGGTGAAGTCCGACTTGTTCTTCGCGGCGGCGCCGAAGGCGTCCTTGAAGGACGTGTAGGCGACGTTCACGTTCGGGCCCCACGCGGAGGGTGCGGTGGTCTTCGCGATGGCGGCGGCTCTGGTGTAGAAGTCCGGCTGGTTGGCGAAGAACGCCGGCGGGTTGGAGAAGGCGCCGCTGAGCTGGGCGGAGGTGGAGGCCGGGTAGATGCCGCTCTCCTTGGCCAGCGCGTTGAGGGCGTCGTGGTCGGTGTTGAGCCAGGCCGCGAACTCGGCGGCGGCCGTCTGGTGCGCGGAGTCGGTGGTGACCGCCGTCGAGGAGCCGCCCCAGCTGCCGGTGGCGTCCTGGTCCAGCGACCACTGGGGGAGCGGGGCCATGGCCCACTTGCCCTTGGTGTCCGGCGCCGCCGTGGTCAGCGTGCCCGGCGCCCACACGGCGCTCACCCAGGCGATCTGCTTGCCGGTGTCGAGCGCCTTGTTCCAGGAGGGGGTGTACATCGGCTGGTTGTCGATGACGCCCTCCTCGACCAGGCCGCCCCAGAACCCGGCGACCTTGCGGGTGGCCGCGTCGTCGATCGCGACCTTCCACTTGTCGCCGGACGTGGTCCACCACTTGGCGCCGGCCTGCTGGGCGAGCCCGGCGAAGAGGCCGGAGTCGTTGGCGGAGAAGGTGGTCAGGTCCTTGTCCGGCGCCTTCTTCTTCAGCAGGCGGGCCGTCTCGGCGAACTGCTCCCACGTGGTGGGGACCTTCAGGCCGTACTTCTCGAAGAGGTCCGCGCGGTAGTAGAACATCATCGGGCCGATGTCCTGCGGCACCGCGTAGACGGCGTCCGTGCCGAGGGTGGTCTGCTGCCAGACGCCGTCGGCGAACTTGTCCTGGACGCCGCCGACCTCCCGCGAGATGTCGGCCAGCGCGTCATTGCTGACCAGCGTCGGCAGCGCCTGGTACTCGGCCTGCACCAGGTCGGGGGCCTTCTTCGCCTTGTGCGCGGTGAGGATCTTGGTGACCAGCGTGTCGCCGGACGCCTGCTTCTTCACCGTGACGGTGATCCGGTCCTTCTTGCCCGGCCCCTTGTTCCACAGGTCCACGACCTTGTCCATGCCGGGGGTCCAGGTCCAGTACGTCAGCGAGACGGGACCCGACTCGGCCTTGCTGCCGTCCTCGGAACCGCAGGCGGCGAGGGCGGTGGCACCGAGAGAGACGGCGAGGGCGGTTGTCACGAGGCGGCGGCGCTTCGTGTGCGGCATGGTTTCTCCCCTGACCTGGGCCCCCACCCGCTGCGGGGACCTGCCATGCAGATGTGCACGTTCACATGACCCGGGTGCTCCCGCCTGGGAGAGCCCCTGCCATGCTTCTGTGAGCGTTCACAGTAGAGAAACATCCCGGACACTTGTCAATGGTTGTTGCTGTGCGGTTATGTTGGGCTCGCGCCGCTGACGATGTGTGTGCACGTTCCCAAATGATCGATTTTCCGGGAGGCATCCATGCCTGACATCAGCCCCAGGGGCCTCACCAGGCTCGCCTTCGGAGGGGACTACAACCCCGAGCAATGGCCGGAGTCCGTCTGGCAGGAGGACGTCCGGCTGATGCGCGAGGCCGGCGTCACGATGGTCAGCGTCGGGATCTTCTCGTGGGCCCTGCTGGAACCCGCACCGGGGGAGTACGACTTCGGCTGGCTGGACCGGGTCATCGGTCTCCTCCACGACCACGGCATCCGCGTCGACCTCGGCACACCGACCGTGGTGCCTCCGGTCTGGTTCTACCGGGCACACCCCGAGGCGCTGCCCGTCACCGCGGAGGGCATGCGCTACGAGTTCGGCTCGCGCGGCGCGATCTGTCACAGCAACGCCGACTACCGGGCCGCCGCCGCGGCCGTCACCACCGCGCTGGCCGAGCGCTACGGCGACCACCCGGCGCTGGCGATGTGGCACGTCCACAACGAATACGGCGTCCCCGTCTCGGCCTGCTACTGCGACTCCTGCGCGGCCCACTTCCGCCGCTGGCTCGCGGACACCTACGGCACCGTCGACGCCGTCAACGAGGCCTGGGGCACCGCCTTCTGGGGCCAGCGCTACACAGGCTTCGAACAGATCAACCCGCCCCGGGCCACCCCGACCGCCGGCAACCCGGGCCAGGCGCTCGACTACCGGCGCTTCGCCGACGCCACCGTCCGGGAGAACTTCCGCGCCGAACGGGACATCCTGCACCGCCTCGCACCGGGCGTACCCGTCACCACCAACTTCATGACCGCCCTCAGCCAGTGCGACTCCATGGACTACTGGGCCTGGGCCCGCGAGGTCGACCTCGTCACCAACGACCACTACCTGATCACCGACGGCCGCCGCACACACGTCAACCTCGCCATGGCCGCCGACCTCACCCGCTCGGTCGCCGGCGGGGCCCCCTGGCTGCTGCTGGAACACTCCACGTCGGGTGTCAACTGGCAGCCCCGCAACCCCGCCAAGGCCCCCGGCGAGATGGCCCGCAACTCCCTCGCGCACATCGCCCGCGGCTCCGAGGGCGCGATGTTCTTCCAGTGGCGCCAGTCCCGGCGCGGCGCCGAGAAGTTCCACTCGGCGATGCTCCCGCACGGCGGCACCGACACCCGCGTCTGGCGCGAGGTGGTCGAACTCGGCTCGTCCGTCGAGGCGTTGAGCACCGTCCGCGGCACGCGCACCGAGGCCGACGTGGCCATGCTGTGGGACTGGCAGTCCTGGTGGGCGCAGAACCTCGCCTGGCGCCCCAGCGAGGACCACGACCCGCGCGAGCGCGCCGACTCCTTCTACGAGGCTCTCTACGACCGCCACCTCACCGTCGACTTCGCCCACCCGGAAGCCGACCTGTCGGCCTATCCCCTTGTCGTCGTGCCGGCCCTTTACCTGATGACGGAAGCGGCCGGGGACAACCTCCGGAAGTACGCCGAGAACGGCGGCACGCTCGTGGTGTCGTACTTCTCCGGCATCGTCGACGAGCACGACGCCGTGCACGAGGGTGCCTGCCCGGGCGCGCTGCGCGACGTCCTCGGGCTGACCGTGGAGGAGTTCTCGCCGCTGCTGAAGGACGAACGCGTACGCCTGACCGCTCCGGACGGCTCCGCGCTGACCGGGGACGTGTGGAGTGAGTTCGTCGTCCCGCGCGGCGCCGAGACCGTGTGGACGTACGCCGACGGGCTCACCGCGGGCCACCCGGCCGTCACCCGGCACCGGACCGGCCGGGGCACCGCCTGGTACGTCTCCACCCGCCTCGACGCCCGGGGCCTGGACACGGTCCTCGCCGGGGCGGCCGGCGACGCCGGGCTCCCCCCGCGCGCCGACCTGCCCCGCGACGTCGAGGTCGTGCGCCGCAGCGGCCCGTCGGGCACCTACCTCTTCGCGGTCAACCACACCACCGGCGACACCAAGGTGCCGCTGGACACGTCCGGCACCGAACTGCTGACGGGCGAACGCGCCGCGGGCCGCCTCGCGGTCCCGGCGGGAGCCGTCCGGGTCGTACGACTCGACGGCTGAGCCGGCTCCCCTCCGTCCGCGTGTGCCACGAGAGCCGCGGGCGGAGGGGTTCTCCTCCGGCCCCACCGGAGGACACCCTCCCCAGTTACGTCGAAGGGACGACGGACGATGAAGTTCCATCCCAGACGCACCATCAGGGCCCTGCTGCTGCCCCTCGCGGCCGGGCTCGCCCTCACCGCCCTGCCCCCCCAGAGCGCCCAGGCCGCGAGCACCCTCATCAACGGCGGCTTCGAGTCCGGCGGTTCGGGCGCGGCCACGCCCGCCGGCTGGTCCGAGTACGGCGACACGGGCGCCTCGTACACCGAGTCCGGCGGCCACGGCGGCAGTTACCGCCTCAGCCACTACTCGGCGTCCGCCTACAAGGTGGAGACCTACCAGTACCTGTCCGGGCTGACCAACGGCACCTACACCCTCACCGCGTGGGTCCGCTCCAGCGGCGGGCAGAACGCGGCCTACCTCGCCCTGAAGAACTGCGGCAGCCCCGAACAGCGCACGGATCTGCCCGTCTCCCCCAGTGGGTGGATACGCATCGTCACGCCGGTCGAGGTGACCGGCAACCAGTGCACCATCAGCGTCAACAGTGACGCCCACGCGGGCAACTGGATCAATGTCGACGATGTGACCTTCACGTCCGGCACCACCGGCACCACCGGCACCTCCGTCCACGGAGCCGACATCTCCTCCCTCGCCAAGAGCGAGGCCAAGGGCGGCGTCTACCGGACCGGTTCCGGCGCCGCCGGCGACGCCCTGGCCGTCCTCAGGTCGTCCGGCATGAACTACGCCCGCCTGAAGGTGTGGGTGAACCCGGCCGACGGCTACAACGACAAGGCCCACGTCCTGGCCATGGCCGAACGCGTCAAGGCGCAGGGCATGAAGCTCCTGGTCGACTTCCACTACTCGGACACCTGGGCCGACCCCGGCGCCCAGACCAAGCCGGCCGCATGGGCGGGCCACAGCTACAGCCGCCTCAGGACGGACGTGTACAACCACACGTACGACGTGCTGAGCGCCCTGAAGGCGCAGGGCACCACCGCCGACATGGTCCAGGTGGGCAACGAGATCAACGGCGGCATGCTGTGGTCCGAGGGGTCCACGGACAACTGGAGCCAACTGGCCGGACTGATCAACTCGGGCTACGACGCCGTCAAGGCGGTCAACTCCTCCACCCTCGTGGCGCTGCACCTGGCCAAGGGCGGGGACAAGGCCGGCACCGAGTGGTGGTTCGACAACGCCCTCGCCCACGGAGTGAGGTTCGACGCGATCGGCCTGTCGTACTACGGGTACTGGCACGGCCCGCTCGCCGACTTCCAGACCACCCTGGACGACGCGGCCTCCCGCTACGGCAAGCCCGTCTTCGTCGCCGAGACGGCCTACCCCTTCCGCCTCGACAGCGACGACCCGCTCACCAACCAGATCGACACCACCGGAGAGCTGGTCCCCGGCTACCCGGCGACCGCGGCCGGCCAGGCCAGGTGGATGAACGACGTGGCGAGCATCGTGGAGGCCGTGCCGAACGGCCGGGGTCTCGGCGTCTTCTACTGGGAGGCGACCTGGACCGCCGTCACGGGCAACGGCTGGGACCCGGCCGACGCCACCTCCGGCAACGGCTGGGAGAACCAGGCACTGTTCGGCTACGACGACCGGGCGCTTCCCTCCCTGTCGTGGTTCAGCCACCGCTGAGCCGTCCGTGGCGGACCCGGTCGCACGCGGCGGCCGGGCCCGCGCCGTCCCCGGCGGACGGCGGTGCGACCGCTCCCGGTCACACCGCCGTCCGGTACCGGACAACGGGCGCCGGGTCCCGGGCGCGCCGGAGTCGCCGAGGGCCACAGTGGGAACACTGCGTAGGAGCAGGCCGGGGAGCGGAGGCGGACGGATGACGGCAACTCCCTCGGGCCGGATGCGGCAGACAATCCTCGAGTGGCTCAAGGATCCGGCGGCCCACTTCCCCGCCTCCCGCCGCGCCCTGGCCGGCAACGGTGTCACCGCTCGGGCCGTCGCCGCCAAACTGGGCGTACCGCGCCGGACCGCCACCGCGCACCTGGACCTCCTCACCCGTCTCGGCGTCCTGCGCACCCGCCGGGTCTGCTGCCGCACCTACTACCGGCGCGACGAGATCCGCATCGCCGAGGTGGCCCGGATGTTCGAAAAGGGCTGGTGAAGAAGGGACCGCACATGGACCGACCCACGGCACTCGTCCCGCTCCACCACGTCCGTCTGGGCGCCCGCGGACCGGAGGACGTCGTGGCCGACCCGCACGGACGCGTGCTGACCGGCGTGGCGGACGGGCGCGTCCTGCGCATCCACCACCCCGGCGACCCGCACGCGGTCCGCACGGAGGTGCTGGCCGAGACCGGCGGCCGTCCCCTGGGACTGGAACTCCTGCCGGACGGCGACCTGCTGGTGTGCGACGCGGAACGCGGACTGCTCCGCGTCGGCACGGACGACGGCACTGTCCGCGTGCTGGCCGACTCGGTGGCGGGGGAGCGGCTCCGCTTCTGCAGCAACGCCGTCGCCCTGCCCGACGGCACCGTGTACTTCACCGTCTCCAGCCGCCGCTACCCCCTTCACCGGTGGATCGGCGACATCGTCGAACACACCGGCACCGGGCGCCTGCTGCGGCTCGCCCCCGGCGGCGGACCCGAAGTCCTGCTGGAGGGTCTACAGTTCGCCAACGGGCTCGCCGCGAGCGCCGACGGCTCCTTCCTGGTGATCGCCGAGACCGGCTCCTGCCGCCTCACCCGCTACCGGCTCACCGGCCCCCACGCCGGACACACCGAGCCCTTCGCCGACCTTCCCGGCATGCCGGACAACCTCTGGCGCGAGGGCCCCGGCGGGCCCGTCTGGGTCGCCCTGGCCGGCCCGCGCCTCCCCCCGCTGGACCTGCTGCACCGCACCCCGCCGGCCGTCCGCCGCGGCGCCGCCCTGGCCGCCGTCCACGCGCCGTACCGGCCGAGCGGCACCGTCGGGGTGGTCGCCGTCGACGACCGGGGCCGGACCGTCCACCACCTCACCCGCCGGCGCTCCGGATTCCGCATGGTCACCAGCGTGTGCGCGACCGGAGACCACCTGGTGCTCGGCAGCCTCCTGGAGCCCGGTGTGGCGGTCTGTGCCCGGCCCACCGCCCCCTGAGGCGGCGGTACCCTGGTCCGGTCCGTGACCACCCCTCCGCACCGGGCCGCAACAGGAGACGTACCAGCATGACAGCGCCGGGCACCGAGACCCGCGGCGTCCGTTCCGCGGCACGCCGGAGGCCCGAGTGGCGCACGCAGGTGCCCGTCGTCGCGGTCGTGGCGGCCGGTGGCGCGCTCGGCGCGCTGGCCCGTTACGCCCTCACCCTCGCCTGGCCCACGCCCCCGGGCGGCTTCCCCTGGGCGACCTTCTGGACCAATGTCTCCGGCTGCGCCGTCATGGGTGTTCTCATGGTGCTCGTCACCGACGTGTGGTCCGCCCACCGCCTGCTGCGGCCGTTCTTCGGCACCGGCGTCCTCGGCGGCTTCACCACCTTCTCCACCTACGCGGTCGACGTCCACCGACTGGCCGACGCCGGCCGCCCCGGCCTGGGGGCCGCGTACCTCGCCGCGACGCTGTGCGCGGCCCTCCCGGCGGTCTGGCTGGCCTCGGCCGGCGCCCGCCGTGTGCTGGCCAGGAGGCAGCGATGACTGCACCCACCCACCGCGCCCGCCGGCTGACCGTCTGCACCGGCGAGAACGGCATCCGGCGCCACAAGCCGCTCTGCTCCGAGATCGTGCACCGCGCGCACGCCGCCGAAGACGCCGGCGCGGGCGTCCTCGCGGACCCGGACCCGGAGGGCAGGAAGTCGTGGTGAACTGGCTGCTGGCGGCCGCGGGGGCCGCCGTCGGTGCCCCCCTGCGCCATCTCACCGACCGCACGGGAGGGCCCAGGCGCCTGTCGCCCGGCCGGGCGGAGTCAGTACTGTCTACTGCACTGTCGACCTAACTCTCCTCAGAACTGGATTCCATGAGCGCCATCTCCGTCGGTCAGGCCGTCGTCCTCGGGGTAGTCGAGGGGGTGACCGAGTTCCTCCCGGTGTCCTCGACCGGCCACCTCAAGATCGCCGAGGGACTCATGGACATCCCCGTCGACGACAAGTCCGTCGTCGGGTTCTCCGCCGTCATCCAGGTCGGCGCCATCGCCGCCGTGCTCGTGTACTTCTTCAAGGACATCCGGCGCATCGTCACCGCCTGGGTCCGCGGTCTCACCGACCGCGAGGAGCGCTACCACCACGACTACAAGTTCGCCTGGTGGGTCATCGCCGCCACCGTCCCGATCGTCGTGGTGGGCCTGGCCGCGAAGCCGCTGATCGACGGCCCGCTCGCCTCGCTGTGGGTGGTCGCCGGCTCGCTGATCGCCGGCTCGGGTGTGATGTGGGCCGCCGACCAGATGGGCCGGCACAAGCGCGGCGAGGACGACACGTCGTTCAAGGACGCCATGTGGGTCGGCTGCTCGCAGATCCTCGCCCTGCTCTTCCCCGGCTTCTCCCGCTCCGGCGCCACCATGTCCACCGCGCTCATCCTCGACCTGGACCGTGTCGCCGCCACCCGGCTCTCCTTCTTCCTCGGCATCCCGGCCCTGACCGGCGCGGGCCTGTACGAGCTGAAAGACGCCCTCGGCGCGGGCGTGGGCGCGGCCCCGCTGGCCGTCGGGACCGTCGTGTCGTTCGTGGTCGCCTACGCCTCCATCGCCTGGCTGCTGAAGTTCGTCGCCAAGCACTCCTTCAACGCCTTCGTGATCTACCGGATCGTCATCGGCGTCCTCCTGCTCGGCCTGCTCGGGACCGGCACGCTCAGCAGCTGAACGTCGGACGCACGTCACCGACGGGGTGGGGGGGGGGCGGGGGGGGCCCCCCCCCCCCCCCCCCGGGCCCCGGGGGGCCCCGGGGGGGGGGGGGGGGGGGGGGGGGGGGGGCCCGGCCCCCCCCCCCCCGCCGGTGCTCTCCCGGCCCGCCTTGACAGCCCCGGCCCGGAACCCGCAGGATCACTCCCGTGAACCTGTCAGACAGCCAGACAGGTGGTCGGGCCCCTCGGCGCGTGAGCGCCATGGAGGCGGTCCTCGCCCACCTCCGGGACGCCATCGGCAGCGGCGCCTACGCCATCGGCGACAAGCTGCCCTCCGAGGCCGAGCTGTGCCGCACCCTCGAGGTGTCCCGGCCCGTCCTGCGCGAGGCGCTGCGCGCGCTCCAGACGATGGGGCTCACCGTCTCCCGGACCGGCAAGGGCACCTTCGTCGTCGCGAACGCGGTGGAGGACCCCACCTTCGGCGACTACGCGGCCAGCGACCTGCTCGAAGTGCGCCGCCACGTGGAGATCCCGGTCGCCGGATACGCGGCCCTGCGCCGCACCCCGGAGAACCTGGACCGCCTGGCCCACCTGCTGGACCGCATGGAGCGGGAGACGGACACGACCGCCTGGGTCGCCATGGACACCCTCTTCCACCTCGCCGTGGCCGAGGCCGCCCAGAACCCGGTGTTCCGCCGGGTCATCGAGGAGATCCGCGACGCACTGGCGCGCCAGTCGGCCTTCCTCAACGAGCTGGGCGGACGCCGCGAGCAGTCCGACCGCGAGCACCGGGCGATCGTCGAGGCCCTGGCCGACGGCAGCGAACACGACGCGGTGCAGGCCATGAGCCACCACCTGGACCGGGTCGAGACGACCCTCACCGACATCGTGCGCCCCCAGCGGGCAGATCCCGCCACGACGGGCGGCACGGGGACGTGAGCGCACGGCACTCCGAGGAGGCGACGCGCCTGCCGACCGCCCTCCTCGCCGCCCCGGCCGGCCGCACCCTCGGCGAACCCGTTCCGGGACCGCCCGCGACCGCGGGGCGACCGGCCTTCCCGCGATCCGGGGCACGACCATGACCTGTCAGCTGCCGCCCCGGCGGCAGGCCCGGAAGGGCGAGCCCGCCCGGCAGATCCGGAAGGGCACGCCGGTCCGGCCGTCGTACGGGCTGCCGGACTCCCCCCGGACCGACGCCGTGAGGCGGGCCTCGCCCGCCCGCGTCCCGGTCCTCCTGTACGCCGACGACGGCGCCGGACGCACCACCGTGGGTCCGCCGCCGATCGCCGCCGCACCGGTCGCCTGCCGCCACGGCATCCGCGGCCGCATGTCCCGCACCACCCTCACACCCACCTCCACCGGCGCCGACGCGCGACCCGCGTACCGGCCGGCCCCGACCCCATGATGCAGGCAGTGATGTACGACAGTTCTCCCGCCGGCGCGCCCGTCGTCCGCGAGCCCCTCCACACGCCCGTCGCCCACCTCGTCCGCGGCGGGATCGTCGAGGGCGTCCACCACGGTTCCGTCGTCGTCCTCGAAGCCGACGGCCGGACACGGTTCCGGCTCGGTGACATCGAGGCGGCCTTCTACCCGCGCTCGGCCCTCAAGCCCGTCCAGGCCGTGGCCATGCTGCGGGCCGGGCTGCCGCTCGACGGCGAGCTGCTGTCGCTGGCCGCCGCGAGCCACTCCGGTGAGGAGCGACACCTCGCCGGCACCCGGCGCATCCTGGAACTCGCCGGCCTCGGCGAGAACGACCTGCGCAACGTGCCCGACATGCCCTTCGACCCGGTGGTGCGGGACACCTGGGTCCGGGAGGGCCGGGCGCCCTCCCGTCTCGCCCAGAACTGCTCCGGCAAGCACGCCGCCATGCTGTGGACCGCCCGGCTCAACGGCTGGTCCCTGGACGACTACCTCGACCCGGCGCACCCGCTCCAGCAGGCCGTCGCCGCGACCGTCGAGGAACTGACCGGCCAGCGCGTCGCCCGGGTCACCGTGGACGGCTGCGGCGCCCCGCTGTTCGCCGTGTCCCTGCACGGCCTCGCCCGTGCCGTCGCCCGGATCGCCTCCGCGGCGCCCGGCACGCCCGAGGCGCGCGTCGCCGACGCGATGCGCGAGCACGCCGAGATGGCCTCCGGCTCCGGCCGGGACGTCGCCGCGCTCATGCGGGCCGTGCCCGGGCTGCTCGCCAAGGACGGCTTCGAGGGCGTGCAGGTGGCCGCGCTGCCCGACGGCCGCGCCATCGCAGTCAAGATCGCTGACGGAGCGAACCGGGCACGTGTCCCGGTCGCCGCGGCGGCACTGGCCCGGGCCGGCATAGACCCGGCCGCGCTCACCGAGTTCGCGGGAGAGCCACTGCTCGGGGGAGGGGAGCCGGTCGGCTGCGTGCGACCGGTGGACGCCCTTGCCCCTGCCCACCCGGCGGCCTGCGTCTGAGCCCTCCCGTTCGGATCATGCCGGGCTCGCGGGCCCCGGCACCGTTCCGCCGCCTTGCCCTCACCTCCGTACCCCAGAAAGTGGACCGTCTCCTCATGACCGCGCCCATGACCGCGCCCACCCGCAGCGAACACGATCTGCTCGGCGACCGCGACGTCCCCGCCGACGCGTACTGGGGGATCCACACCCTGCGCGCCACGGAGAACTTCCCCATCACCGGCACCCCGATCTCCGCCTACCCGCACCTGATCGACGCCCTGGCCGCCGTCAAGGAGGCCGCCGCCCTCGCCAACGAGGAACTCGGCCTGCTGGCACCGGAGAAGGCCGCCGCGATCGTCGCCGCATGCCGGGAGATCCGTGCCGGCCGGCTGCACGACCAGTTCGTCGTGGACGTCATCCAGGGCGGTGCCGGCACGTCCACCAACATGAACGCCAACGAGGTCGTGGCGAACCGTGCGCTGGAGCTGCTGGGCCACACCAAGGGGCAGTACACCCACCTGCATCCCAACGAGGACGTCAACCTCGGCCAGTCCACCAATGACGTCTATCCGACCGCCGTCAAGATAGCTACGGTGTTCGCGGTACATGGACTGCTCAAGGCGATGTCCGTACTACAGGACGCTTTCGCCCGTAAGGCCGTCGAGTTCCGTGACGTGCTCAAGATGGGCCGTACACAGTTGCAGGACGCGGTGCCGATGACGCTCGGCCAGGAGTTCTCCGCGTTCGCCGTCATGATCGAGGAGGACCGCAGCCGTCTGGCCGAGGCCGTCGAGCTGATCCATGAGATCAACCTCGGCGCCACGGCCATCGGCACCGGTCTCAACGCGCCCGCCGGCTACGCCGAGGCCGCCCGCCGCCACCTGTCCGCCCTCACCGGGCTGCCGCTGGTCACCGCCGCCAACCTGGTCGAGGCCACCCAGGACTGCGGCGCCTTCGTCCAGATGTCCGGCGTCCTCAAGCGCGTCGCGGTCAAGCTCTCCAAGAGCTGCAACGATCTGCGGCTGCTGTCCTCCGGTCCGCGCGCCGGTCTGGGCGAGATCAACCTGCCACCGGTGCAGGCCGGTTCGTCGATCATGCCGGGCAAGGTCAACCCGGTCATCCCCGAGGTGGTCAACCAGGTCGCCTTCGAGGTGATCGGCAACGACGTCGCCATCACGATGGCCGCCGAGGCCGGCCAGCTCCAGCTCAACGCCTTCGAGCCGGTCATCCTGCACTCCCTGTCGGAGTCCGTCACACACCTGCGGAACGCCTGCCTCACGCTGGCCGAACGCTGTGTGTCCGGCATCACCGCCAACACCGAGCGGCTGCGCGCGACGGTCGAGAACTCCATCGGCCTGGTCACCGCGCTCAACCCGCACATCGGCTACACGGCCGCGACCGACATCGCCAAGGAGGCCCTGGCGACGGGCCGGGGCGTGGCCGAACTGGTCCTGGAGAAGGGTCTGCTGCCCGCCGAACGGCTCGCGTGCCTGCTGCGGCCGGAGGTGCTGGCGGGCACCGGGACGGCACCGGCGATCTGACGCGACGGCACCCGCGCCCCCCGACCCGGCGTCCGGGCCTGCGGGGACCCGCGGAGCCTCGCGGGGCGGGGGGACCCCGCGGGCGGCCGACGTCCCGGGCGCCCCCGTGTCAGCGGTGCGGCATGATGACGATCATGTCCTCGCAGTTCCGACCGGTTCTCGACCGCATCATGGCGGAGATCGACCGCACCCCCGGCCGCGGCCGGTCCGCCGACTACATTCCGGCGCTCGCCGCCCGCGACCCCCGCCGTTTCGGCATGGCCGTCGCCGAGCCGGACGGCACGGTGTACGGGGTGGGGGAGTGGCAGCAGCCGTTCTCCACGCAGTCGATCACCAAGGTCTTCACGCTGGCCCTGGACCTGGCGCGCGAGGGCGACGAACTGTGGGAGCACGTGGGCCGCGAACCCTCCGGCAACCCGTTCAACTCACTGGTCCAGCTGGAGTACGAGAGCGGCATCCCGCGGAACCCCTTCATCAACGCGGGAGCCCTCGTCGTCACCGACCGTCTCCAGACCCGTACCGGAGACGCGGCCGGGGAACTGCTGGCCTTCCTGCGCGCCGAGAGCGGCAACGCCGCCCTCGACTTCGACCTGGAGGTCGCCGCGTCGGAGACCGCCCACGGCGACCGGAACGCCGCCCTCGCCCACTTCATGGCGTCCTACGGCAACATCGACAACGACGTGCCGGTCCTGCTCGACCAGTACTTCCGGCAGTGTTCCGTGGCCGCCTCCTGCGCCGACCTGGCTCTCGCCACCGGCTTCCTCGCCCGGCACGGTATCCGCGCCGACGGCAGCCGGCTGCTCAGCCGCAGCCAGGCCAAGCAGGTCAACGCGGTCATGCTGACCTGCGGCACGTACGACGCGGCCGGTGACTTCGCCTACCGTGTGGGCCTGCCCGGCAAGAGCGGCGTCGGTGGCGGGATCATCGCGGTCGTACCGGGCCGGTGCACGCTGTGCGTGTGGAGCCCGGGCCTGGACGAGCGCGGCAACTCGGTGGCCGGCGTGGCGGCGCTGGACCGGTTCACGACGCTCACCGGCCTGTCGGTGTTCTGAAGCGGCCGGTCCGGCCGAGCGGTCAGGGTACGGGGGCCACCTCGGGGCCCGGCGGGGGGGCAGGGCGGCGGAGGGGCCGGTCATGTGCGGGCCGCTTCCATCGGGGCGAAGTGCCTGGTCACGTGCGGGTCTTCCGGTACGGGCGCGGTGAACGGCGGCCTCGTGAACCGGTCCCGCGGGGCCGGCTGTCCGGACTGCCGGCCGGGTCAGCCGCGGGACGTCCGGCCGCCCTTGGCCCGCAGCGTCAGTGCCACGGCTCCCGCGCCGAGTCCCAGCCCGGCGACGACGGCCGTGCCGGACCAGCCCGAGTCGTCGTCCGGCGTCGGTGCGGTGGCCGCCGCCACCGGCTTGGCGGACGACGCCGCGGGGGGTGCGGCGCGCAGTCCGTCCAGCGACCCGACCGGATCCACCCGCCCGGCCGCGGCGAAGCCCCAGTCGAGCAGGGCACGCGCTTCCTCGTACACGGCGAACCCGCCGCCGGACTGCGGGTTCATCACGGTCACCACCAGCGTGCGCCCGCCCCGGCGGGCCGCGGCCACGAGGGTGTTGCCCGCGTTGCTGGTGTAGCCGTTCTTGATGCCGACGAGCCCCGGGTAGGGCGTCACGCCGTCCTCGCCGGTCAGCAGCCGGTTGGTGTTCTCGATCTCGTACGGCGACCCGTCACCGGGGAAGCGGGCCTCGGGGGTGGCGCAGTACCGGGCGAAAGCGGGGTCGGCCAGTCCCGCCCGGCCGAACACCGCCAGGTCATAGGCGGAGGACACCTGGCCGGGGGTGTCGTAGCCGTCCGGGGAGACGACGTGGGTGTCCAGGGCGCCGAGGGCACGGGCCTTCACCTGCATCCGGGCGGCCGTGGCGTCCCAGCCGCCGTTCAGCGAGGCGAGGACGTGCACGGCGTCGTTCCCGGAGCTGAGGAAGACACCACGCCACAGATCGGCCACCGCGTAGGAGTGCCCCTCCTCGACGCCGACCAGGCTGCTGCCCTCGGGGACGTCCTCCAGCTCCTCGTACCGCACGGTGTGCCGCATGCCGCCGGGCAGCGTCGGCAGCACGGTGAGCGCGAACAGGGTCTTGAGGGTGCTGGCCGGCGGTAGCTTGCGGTGGGCGTCGCCCGCGGCCAGCACCTCCCCGCTGCCCGCGTCGGCGACCAGCCAGGACAGCGCCGAGACGTCCGGCACCCCGGGCGCGCCCCGGCGCGGCCGGACCTGGGTGCCGGAGCGGTAGAGCAGGGAGGGCCCGGGCGTCGCGGCCCGGGGGGCGGGCGGTGCGGGCTCCCCGGTCCGGGGGCCTGCGGCGGCAGCGGCCGGCGTGAGCGCCAGCAGGCCCGTCACGCACAGGGAGCAGGCCGACACAGCCGCCCGATAAGCAAGTCGGGTGATCATACGATCAACGTACGGAGAGGGGTCCCCGTGTGCCGCGCTGCGCGGGCCGTTCGGCCCAACGGAGCAACCCGGATGCCGCACCCGGCACTCTTCCGGCCCGGGGTCAGCCGGCCGGCAGGGTGGGCAGGATCTGCCGCAGGAACGCGGCGTTGTCCGGGGTGGCGCGCAGCCGTGCCAGGAGGGTCTCCAGGGCGGCCGGTCCGGTCTCCCGGGAGCGCAGGGCGCGGCGCAGGCCGGTTACGGCCGTCAACTCGGCCGGAGTGAGGAGGAGTTCCTCGCGGCGGGTGCCGGTGGCGTCGATGTCCACGGCGGGGAAGACGCGGCGGGCGGCGGGTTCCCGGTCCAGACGGAGTTCCATGTTGCCCGTGCCCTTCAGCTCCTCGAAGAAGTAGCCGTCGGCGCGGGAGCCGGTGTCCACCAGCACGGTGGCGAGGATGGTGAGCGAACCGCCCTCCTCGGCCTGCCGGGCGGCGCCGAAGAACCGCTTGGGGCCGAGCAGCGCGCCCGCGTCGACACCGCCGCTCAGGGTACGGCCGCCCGCTGCGGACGTGTTGTTGTGGGCGCGGCACAGCCGGGTCAGTGAATCCAGCAGGACGACGACGTCCTCACCGGCCTCCACCAGGCGTTTGGCCCGCTCCAGGACGAGGTCGGCGAGTGCGGTGTGCTCCCGGGGCGACCGGTCGAACGTGGAGGCGTACACCTCGCCGCGCACCGAGCGACGCATCTCGGTGACCTCCTCGGGCCGCTCGTCCAGCAGGACGACCATCAGCCGGCACTCGGGGTGGTTGCCGGCCACGGCGGCGGCGAGCTGCTGCAGCAGCACGGTCTTGCCGCTCTTCGGCGGCGCCACGATCAGGCCGCGCTGGCCCTTGCCGACGGGCGCCAGCAGGTCGGTGACGCGCCCGGCCGGTCCGGAGGCCGGGTGTTCGAGGCGGAGGCGCCGGTGCGGGTGGAGCGGGGTGAGATCGCGGAAGTGCCGCCGGGAACGGAGGCCACCGGGAGCCCGCCCGTTGACGCGCGCCACCTCGGTCAGCGCGCGCTGTGCGCCCCGGACGCCTTCGACCAGGTCGCCCGTGCGCAGCCCGTGGCGGCGGATCAGTGCCGGCGCGACCTGCGGGTCGGCGGGGGAGGAGAGGAGGCTCGCGGCCCTCAGGTGCCCCTTGCCGTGCGTGTCGATGTCCAGGACACCGGTGACGGTCGGGGCGGCCTGGTGCTGCCGGACCTCGGGAGGGTGTTCGAGTGTGGTGGTCATGAGGGGGTGTCCTTTCACGGACGGAACGAGAGTGCGAGGAGGGGGTGAGGCCGCGAGGGGGAGGCGCGGAAGGCTGCCTCCGGGCGGCGGGAACGGCACTCCGGGCACGGGACGGAACGTCCGTGACGGATGTGCTGGGAAGCTGACGGGCCGGGAGCCGGGAATCCGGGAAACGGCGAACAGATCAGCGTGAAGGAGAGAAACTGGCACCGGCGGCCACGGTGGGCGTGCACAAGTGCTGACGGAACGGTACCACCCGACGGGGCGCTGTGTCCGTGACCGTGTCAACAAGCCGCCGGGCCGGACCGTTCCCCTCACGGCGGGGGACACGGGCGGGCCGCTGCGCGCACAGGCCCTCGGCCTCGCCGCCCCGCTCGGCCGCGGCAGTGCACCGGAGGGAAGCGAGCGCCGGGGCAGCCGGTGGGGTACGGCCGCAGGGCTACGATCGACCGTCTTGTCAGGGGAACGTCAGGAGACTCCGGTGGAGAGCACGCCCGCACGCACCCCGCACCGCATGGACCCCGCCGGCGGCTGTCCGCACGCCGTCAACGCGCGGCTGCTGGCCCAGGGCGCCGTGACCCCGGTCGAGCTGCCCGGCGGGATCGAGGGCATGGCCGTACTCGGGCACGAGGCGCTGAAGGAGTTCCTCCAGCACCCCGAGGTCGCCAAGGACGCACGCCACTTCACGGCGCTGCGGGAGGGCCGGATCACCCCCGGCTGGCCCCTGCTGACGTTCGCCACCGTCCCGGGCATGACCACCGCCGACGGCGACGACCACCGGAGGCTGCGGTCCCTCGTCAGCCGGGCCTTCACCCCCCGGCGGATCGCCGGACTGCGCACGCGCATCGAGGAGTTGACGGGCACGCTGCTCGACGGTCTGGCGCGGGCCGCCGCCGCGGGCAACGGTGTCGCCGATCTGCGACGGCACTTCGCCCTGCCCCTGCCGATGGGTGTGATCTGCGAACTCCTCGGCGTGGACCTCCGGTTCCGCGCCCGGCTGCACCAACTGGGCAGCAAGGTCGTGGCCACCGACACCCCGCCCGCCGAGGCCGTCGCCGCCAATCGTGAGCTGCTCGCCGTACTGGAGGAGATCGCCGCCGCCAGGGCCGCACACCCCGGTGACGATCTCACCAGCGCGCTCATCGCCGCCCGGGACGAGGACGGCGACCGGCTCTCCCCGCAGGAACTGATCGGCACCCTCCTGCTCATGATCATCGCCGGGCACGAGACCACGCTCAACCTCGTCACCAACGCCGTACGCGCCCTGTGCGCCCACCCCGCCCAGCTCGCCCTGGTCCGGGCGGGCGAGGCGAGCTGGGCGGACGTCGTGGAGGAGACCCTGCGCTGGGACGCGCCGGTCAGCTACTTCCCGTTCCGCTACCCGGTGCGGGACCTGACCGTCGCCGGGACGCTCATCCCGGCCGGCACGCCCGTGCTCGCGGGATACTCGGCCGCCGGCCGCGACCCGGCGGCACACGGCCGGGACGCCGACCGCTTCGACCTCACCCGGGCCGCCCGACCGGGTGCCGCCCGGCACCTCTCCCTCGGTCACGGCGCCCACTACTGCCTGGGCGCGCCACTGGCCCGGCTGGAGGCCACGGTCGCCCTGGAACGGCTGTTCACCCGCTTCCCGGCGCTGCGTCCCGCCGTACCGGACGACGACCTGGCACCGCACGCGGGGTTCGTCGGCAACAGCGTGCGGAGCCTGCCGGTGCGCCTCGCGCCGCCGGGGGCCTGAGCGCGTACCGGCCGTACGGGCGAGCCCGTAACAAATATCCCTGGACCATAACAGTTCCGGACGTCGGGGGACTTGACCGTCAACCGTCCATTATCTTCACGGCATGTCCACGCCACCGCAGTCCCCGCAGCCTGCCGACCAGCCTGCGCCGCAGCCGCAGCCGCAGCCGCAGCCGCAGCCGCAGCCTCAGCAGCCCGCACCGCAGCCGGCCGTCCCCGCGCAGCCGACGGCCGGTCCCCACCCGAACCCGCAGTCGCCCCCGGCCGGCGCCTTCTACGCACAGCCCATGCTGGTCGGCGGGCCCGGTCCCGGGCAGCCGCAACCGGGGAACCCCTACGTCCGGACAACGCCCTTCGGTCCCGTGCCGCCCGTTCCCCCGTCCGGTGGCGGCGCGGCCGGCCGCGCGGTGCTGTGGGCCGCCGTCGGCGCCGTCGTGGCCTCCGCCGCATGGGCGGCCGGCGTCTTCCTCGTCGGCGGCAGGAGCGACAGCGCGGACCTGCGCGGCTACTCGGCGCCCTCCAGCCTGTGCTCCGGCGCCGACTACTCCTCCTTCAAGGACGAGTACACCCAGGAGGACTCCGCGCCGACCCGCACCTCCCTCAAGGACGAGGCGCTGGACGAGGGTTACTGCAGCCTGAGCCTGAAGAAATCCGGCTCGTCCTACGCGGACGCCTATCTGACCCTCCAGCTGGACCTGCACAAGAAGACCGACCCCGGGCCCGAGTTCACGGCCGGCTGGAAGAACTACGGGGAAAGCCACTCCGGTTACGACGTCGACCCGGTCGAGGGCATCGGCGACGAGGCCTACCTGGTCAGCCAGGACACCGTGAGCGGCTCCTCCGGCGGGTCCCGCAACGCCACCCTCGCCGTCCGCGACGGCTGGGTGACGTACGTCATGACCTACAGCCTCTACCTCACCTCGTACTCCCAGGACAAGAACCCGCCCGCGCTCACCGACGTCACCGACTGGCTGAAGACCGACGCCAAGGCGACGCTGCGGCAGCTCAGGGACTGACCCCGGCCGTACCGGGGCGCGCGGACCGGCCGCTCACGCCGGCCTCGCCCCGGCCTCGCGGGTGATCTGCCCGAACCGCGCGCCCATGGCCTCGGCGAGGGCCTGCGCCCCCGACAGCGGCCGGACCATGACCATGAACTCGTCGATCAGGCCCTGCTCGTTCACGTGCAGGAAGTCGCAGCCGGTCAGCTCCCGGCCGCCCACCCCGGCCCGGAAGACCAGCGCGTGGTCAAGGCCGTCCCGGTCGCCGATCTCCCGCACGTAACGGAAATCCTCGAAGACCTCCACGACGGCGCGCAGGATCGCCGCGGTGATCGCCCTGCCGGTGTACGGCCGGAACACGACCGGGCTGGTGAAGACGACGTCCTCGGCCAGCAGCGCCTCCACGGCATCCATGTCCCGGGCCTCGACCGCCTCACGGAACGCGCGCATTCGGATCACCCCGCATAGTCAACTAGTTGAATAGGTGCGGATGAGATTAATCAACGGCTGTTAGCCTGTCCACATGTCGCTCAGGTACGCCGTCCTGGCCGCCCTCCTGGAGGGCGAGGCCTCGGGCTACGAACTGTCGAAGACGTTCGACGTCTCGCTCGCGAACTTCTGGCCCGCCACCCCGCAGCAGCTCTACCGTGAGCTGGAGCGCCTCGCGCGCGACGGGCTGGTCCGAGCCCGCACGGTGGAGCAGGAACGCCGGCCCAACAAGCGCATGTTCACCCTCACCGAGGCCGGCCGGGCCGAGCTGACCGCCTTCGCCGCGCAGCCGCCCAAGCGGCCCGCCGCCCTGCGCGACGAGCTCCTCATCAAGGTCCAGGCGATGGACGCCGGCGATCCGGAGGTCACCCGGGCGCTGATCGAGGAACGGATGGGCTGGGCGCGCGGCAAGCTCGGCCGCTACCTGCGGGTGCGCGACCGGCTGCTCGACGGGCGCACGGAGGAGGAGTTCCTGCGCACGGCCGAGCGCGTCGGGCCGTACCTCACCCTCATGGGCGGGATCGCCCTGGAGGAGGAGAACCTGCGCTGGTGCGAGCGGGTCCTCGCGATCCTGGCGCGCCGCCGCGACTGCGCGCCGAGCGGTGCCGTGCCCGGGCCGGACCACTGACGACAGGGCACCGCCTGCGCCGTCCAGTCCGTGCCGGGCCGGTCGCTCGTCGGAGTGGTCGTACCGCGTCCCGCCCACCGATACCGCTCCCCGTGCAGCACAGTGGTCGGGTGCCTCGCCGACTACTTCCGCTGCTGGTCGCGGCGCTCGTGAGCGTCGCCGGCTGCACCACCGTCCGCCCCGGCGCCCTGCCGGACCCCGCCCGCTCCCAGCGCCCGTTCGCACCGGACGCGGCGGCGACACCCTCGGCCGTCGACGCGCCGCTCAGCCCACCGTCCGGACCCGCGGCGCTCGTGCGCACGGGCCCCGGGCACCGGGAAGGGCACGCCCCGGCGGCTGCCCCGGAGCGGAGGGCCGCTCCGGGAAGCCGCACGGCGCCCGTGCGCGGAGCCGCGCCCGCGGTGCCCCACCGGGCGCGGCCCGCCGCCCCGCGGGCCCCCCGTCCGCGCCCGCGGTGGCGAGCCCCCGTGCGGCACCCCGCCCCGCACCCCCGTCGCGTCCACCGCCCGCCCACGGAGCGGATGCGCGACCTGTGCCGCCGGGCGGACGGCGTGGCCGCACCGGACATCGTGGGGCTCTGCCACGCCACCTTCGGCTGACGGGGCGCCGTCCTTCGCGCGCCTGGCCCGGCCGCGGGCACGGGGCCTAGGCTGGCGGAATGTTCGGTCCCGAAGGCCCCACGCTCCGCGAACTCGCCGTGCAGGCACTGTCGTCGGTCGAGCGGGGTTACGACCTGCTCGCCCCGAAGTTCGATCACACCCCCTTCCGTACCTCCGACCGGGTGCTGGACGCCACGGCGCGGGCGCTGGCGCCGCTCGGCCCCTTCGCCGACGGACTCGACCTGTGCTGCGGCACCGGCGCCGGCACGGAGATGCTGGCCGAGCTGTGCCATCACAGCGTCACCGGCGTCGATTTCAGCGCCGGCATGCTCGATGCCGCCCGGCACCGGGCGCGTCCCGCCGGCGGCCCCGGCATCGCCTGGGTGCGCGGTGACGCGCGGGCCCTGCCGTTCAAGGCCGCCTTCGATCTCGTCGTCTCCTTCGGGGCCTTCGGCCACTTCCTGCCCCGAGAGTTTCCGGGACTCTTCACCCAGGTCCACTCCGTGCTGCGCCCCGGAGGCCGTCTCGTCTTCCCGGTGCCGGCCCCGCCCCGCCCGACGCGGCGCGACTTCTGGCTGCTGTCCGGCTTCGACGCGGTGATGCGGGTGCGCAACGCCCTGTGGCGCCCACCGTTCGTCATGTACTACCGGGCCTTCCGGCTCGGTGCGGTGACAAGGGAGCTGACATGCGCCGGCTTCACGGTCGAACTGGGTGTCCTGCCCGAGTTCGGCCGGCGGGCCGACGGCAGCCCGCGGGCCCGGCTGGTGGTGGCCCGCAAGGCCGACGCCCGGCAGGCGGCGGGTCAGCTCGCGGCCGGTGACGTGAACTCGTAGACCAGCGCGTCCTGTTCGGCGTGCACCACGAGGTCGGTGATCTCCAGCGGGCGCGCGTACTGGTCGTGCACCCGCCGGGTCACCCGGACCGAGGAGGCGTCACCGACCTGCGTGATGGCGTCCCGGTGGTGCAGGGTCAGCCCGGCCTTGCGCATCCAGTCGTACGCCCGCCGCAGCTGCGCGGGCGTGGCCCCGTCGGCCCGGTCCCGGTAGCGGGCCAGCTCGGCCACCTCGGCCAGCGCCACCGGGGAAAACGATGTCACCGCCGTCCGCAGGGATCTCCCGTCCGGAGTGACCGACCGGTAGCGGTGCACCAGTGTCGGCCGGTGCGCGGCCAGTCCCAGCGCCGTCGCGTGCTCCGGCGGCGGAGCCTCCCAGGTCACCGTGGCCCGGTCGAGCGCACAGGGGTCCGCGGACCGGGCGCCGACCGGGAAGGTGAGCGACTGCGGTGTCTCGACCGGCCGGCCGGGCAGTGTGGCGTGGCTGCCCCGCCGGTCGGTGGTGACCACGCCGTTGCGGCGCAGCACGTCCAGTGCCTGTCGGACGGTCTCCCGGCTGACCCCGAAATAGGCGGCCAGGTGCCGCTCACCCGGCAGCCGTTCACCGGGCGGAATGGTGCCGTCGCGCAGTTCGTCCAGCAGCAGCGCCGCGATCCGCCCGTACAGGGGCCGGCCGTCGCTGGGCGGGGGATCGTGGGGGGTGGTGCGGGCCATGCCGCGCCTCCTGTCGGTGACAAAACGTAGCCGTACGGGTTCGTTGCGCGACCACAATTAGCATTGGTCTAAACCACAAGGGAAGAGTGGTCTGCCGGTTCGGCCGAAACCCGCCCGCACGGGGCGTGGTCACCCGGAGGTGCGGCAGGGGGTCACAAGGCGGCGTAGAGGGCGTCGACCAGCGCCGACTTCCGTGGATCATTGGCGATGTGCGGCCCCATCCGGTTCATGACGTAACCGAGCGACACGCCCGCGTCGGGGTCGGCGAGCCCGCAGGAACCACCGAACCCGTCATGGCCGAAAGCCCGCGCGTTGGGGCCGTACGAGCCCTGCGGTCCGCTCAGCCACAGCCCGAGCCCGATCTCCGTCTCGCCCTCGAACCCGGCGCCGAGCACCAGATCTCGGCAACTGCCCTGGCCCTCGCGCACCCGTTCCGCCGCCTGCGCGGACAGGATCCGCCGGCCCCCGTGGGCACCGCGCCCGGCGAACACGCCGTACAGTGCCGCGACCGCTCGCGCGGTGCCGTGCCCGTTGGCCGCGGGGATCTCCGCCGCCCGCCAGCCGGGGCTGTTCGCCTCCGCCGCTCCGGCCACGGGGTTGGCCAGAGCGGCCAGCGCGGCCGGCGCCAGCCGGCCGAAGAGAGCCATCTGCCGGCCGTCCGACGCGGCCGGCGGACGCACCAGCTCCGCCGCCCGGCCGGATTCCCGCTCCGGCAGGCCGACGGTGAAGTCGATCCCGAGCGGCCCGGTCACCTCTCGCGCCAGAAAGGCCCCCGGCCGCAGCCCCGAGACACGGCGTACGACCTCCCCGACCAGGAAGCCGTACGTCAGCGCGTGGTACCCGGACCGGGTCCCCGGCTCCCACCAGGGCGCCATGGCCGCGAGCCGCGCGGTGGTCAGCTCCCAGTCGTACAGCTCCTCCAGGGTGTGCGGCTCCCGCAGTCCGCAGAGCCCGGCCCGGTGGGACAGCAGATGCCGGACGAGCACCTTCTCCTTGCCCGCGGCGGCGAATTCCGGCCAGTACGCCGCCACCGGTGCGTCGAGGTCGAGCAGCCCACGGTCGGCCAGTATGTGCGCGCACAACGCCACCGGTCCCTTGGTGGTCGACCACACGTTCACCACGGTGTCCCGCTCCCAGGGCCGGGTGCGGGCCGCGTCCGCCCAACCGCCCCACAGATCCACCACCGTCTCCCCGGCGACGGTGACCGCCACCGCGGCGCCGAGTTCACCCCGCTCCCGGAAGTTCTCCTCGAACGCCGCCCGCACCGCTGAGAACCGCGGGTCGCAGTGCCCGTGGATCATCGCGTGCGGCTGGGGTGTCTGCCGTGTCTCCTGCGCGGACATATGGCCTCCGTCGTCGCCGGGAAAACCGGGCCACGACACCGTGACCCGGGCGGCTCCGAACGTACCGACTGGTCGGACCAGGGGGAAGGGCGGGTACGGCCGTCCGGGCAGGGCAGGGGGCGCGGCCTGCGGATCAGGCGTAGGACCGCAGCCAGCGCACCTTCGCCGCCTCGTGGAAGGGGCCGCCGCCCTCGTGGTCGTTGAAGTCGTACACCTCGATCGACTTGTCGTCACAAGCCCACGCGTTGTACGCCGCGAACACGGTGGACGGCGGGCACGTCTGGTCCTCCAGCGCCACCGAGAACAGGGCCGGCGCCCGGCCGCGGGCCGCGAAGTGCACCCCGTCGAAGTAGGAGAGCGTGTGCAGCACGTCCGTCAGACGCCCACGGTGTGTCTTGAGGAACAGACCGATCTCCCGGTACGGGTGCCGGTCCGTCAGTGTCGCCGCACGCGGGAAGTCGCACAGGAACGGCACGTCCGGGGCCACCGCGACCAGGTCGGGGACCAGTGCGCCGACGGCCAGCGTGATGCCGCCGCCCTGGCTGGCGCCGAGCGCCACGGTCCTTGTCGCGTCGGCCAGTGGATGGGAGCGGGCCGCCGCGACCGCCCGCACGGCATCCGTGAACACCCGGCGGTAGTAGTAGTTCTCGGGTGCCTCGATGCCCCGTGTCATGTAACCGGGATACGCCGGCGCCGCGCCCACCGGGTCCGCCGTGGCGCCCCCGCCGCCCCAGGCGCTGCCCTGCCCCCGGGTGTCCATCAGGAAGTGCGCCCGGCCCGTCGACGCCCACAGCAGGCTCTCGTGCGCCAGGCCGCGTCCGCCGCCGTAGCCGAGGAACTCCACGACCAGCGGCAGCGGTTCGGTGGCCCCGGCCGGCAGGCGCAGCCAGCCCTTCACGGGATGTCCGCCGAACCCGGCGAACGTCACGTCGTACACCTCGACCGTGGACAGCCCGGTGTCCACCCGCTCGAAACGCGAGCCCAGTTCGTGCTCGCGGGCCTCCTGCAGCGTCTTGTCCCAGAAGGTGTCGAAGTCCGCGGGCGCGGTGGACTCACTGCGGTATTCGCGGAGTTCGTCGAGGGGCAGATCGAAGAGGGCCATCAACAACCGCCTTGGGGAAGGGAGACTGCGTCACCTCACCGTACGTGGGTGGTCGGACGACCTGCCAGGGTCGTGGGCCGGTAAGGGGTCTCTGTGGAGGCGTGACACGAGTGGCGCATGATGCCGGTCGGCCTGGAGCAAACGCTTGCTTCCTGCGAGGGGGCAGGGGTGACCGGCTCCGCCAGTGGTCGGGTCACCGGTCGGTCGGTCGGGTGCGCGGCCGGGCCGCGCCCACGACCGCGTGCCAGGCCTCTGCCCGACCCCGGGGGACCGGTGCCGACCCCGGGAACCGGCACCGGCACCGGGCGCTACCTGGACGCTCAGCCGAAGCGCTCGATCCGGATGCGGTCCACCGGCTGGCCCGCCGCGACCAGCAGCCGGGAAGCGTGCTCGGCGAACGCGTTGGACCCGCACACATAGGCCTCCCACCCACCGGCCGGCGGCTCGGCCAGGAGCGGCGCCACATGTGCGGCCGCCATACGTCCCACCGGCACACCCATCGGGGCGCTGCGGGTGAACACCGGCGTCGTCTCGGCGCCCAGCTCGGCGGCGTAGATCAGTTCCTCCGGGCTGCGCGCGGAAACCAGCAGCCGCAGCGGCACGGTGAGGCCGCGCGCCCGGTGGTGCCGGACCATCGACATCAGCGGTACGACCCCGGAGCCGGCCCCGAGCAGCAGCGCGGGCCGGTCGCCCGGCCACGCGAAGAAGCCGCTCACCGGTCCGCGCACCTCGACCGTGTCACCGGGCCGGGCCACGGTGTGGAACCAGCCGGAGACCTCGCCGTCCGGTACGCGGTCCAGGGTCACCTCGATGTGCCCGGAGTCGTCCGGCGCCGACGCGATCGAGTAGTGGCGCTGTGCCGTGTAGCCGTCCTCCGCGGTCAGCCGCAGCATGAGGTGCTGGCCGGGCAGATGCCCCGCCCACTCCGGCACGGCCAGGCGGAACGTGGTCGCGCGGGGTGTCTCACGCCGGATCTCCGTCAGGGTGGCGGTCTGCCAGACCGCCGCCGCGCCCTCGCTCACGGCGATCCGCCCGGGCACCGCGAACCGCGTCACGGGAGTCGTCGTCCCGGTCGTCGTGTCAGTCACTGTCCGAGTCACCGTCTCGGTCACCGGAGTACCGCTGCTCTCGCCAGGGGTTGCCGCGGGCGTGGTAGCCGTTGCGTTCCCAGAAGCCCGGCTCGTCGTGGTCGAGGAGCGTGATGCCCGCGATCCACTTGGCGCTCTTCCAGAAGTAGAGATGGGGCACCAGCAGCCGGGCCGGGCCGCCGTGCTCGGCCGGCAGCGGCCCGCCCTCGTACGCCCAGGCGATCCAGGCCCGGCCGCCGGTGAGGTCGGACAGGGGCAGGTTCGTGGTGTAACCCGTGTGGGAGTAGGCGACCGCATGGGTGGCGGACCCATGGGGTCGCACCACATCGAGGAAGGTGTCCAGCGAGACCCCGCCGAACCGCACGCCGAACTTCGACCAGCCGGTCACACAGTGGATGTCACCGTCGTACGCCGACGCAGGCAACGCGTGGGCGGTGTCCCAGTCCCAGGTGTGCGGCTGTTCGACCAGGCCGTCGATCCGGAAGGACCAGTCGCCGGGCCCGAGGTCCGGGGTGACCTCGGCGGACAGGACGGGCCAGTCGTCGCCCGCGTCGTACTGTCCGGGCGGGAGCCCGGGCTGGTGGACGCGCGGGCGGCCCGTGAAGCCTCGCGTGACGTTCATGGTTCAACCGTACGCTGTGGCTCCGGCTGTCCCGCCCCTGGTCACGCCCCGATCATTGCGGCGGCATGAACTCTTCCCGGGGCCGGGAATACACGGCCCGGCGCGTCTCCTTGGCGCTCAGTGCCGGCTCCGGCGCGCCGGTGACAGCGCGAGGGCAGGTGCCTGCCGGTGACAGCGCGAGGAAAGTGAGGAAACGAGGATGCCCCAGCCGTACGTCCCGACGACAGTGACCGAGGTGCCCGCGTGAGCATCGTGATCAGCCCGGACGGCCCCGGTCCGGCCACCGCCGGCGTCCCGCACGTCCTCGACAACCCGGCCCTCGCCTCCCTGACCGGCCCGCACGCCCACTTCGCCGAGCGGCGCGGCCGGGTGCTGCGCTACCCCGTCGACGTCTCGCCCTGGCTGGCCCTGCCCGACGCGCCGGACGCGCGGGACTGGGCGGACCTCGCCGAACTCGCGGGGCCGGGCACCGAGGTCCCGCTGCTGGGTTACCGCGGGGAGGTACCGGACGGCTGGGAGATCACCTTCCGGGTCGAGGGCGTGCAGTTCGTGGACGACGGCATCGCCGCCGCTCCGGACGCGGAAGCGGTCCGGCTCGGCCCGGCCGACGTCCCCGAGATGCTCGACCTCGTGGCCCGCACCGAGCCCGGTCCGTTCCTGCCGCGCACCGTGGAACTCGGCACCTATCTCGGTATCCGGCGCGGCGGCACGCTCGTCGCCATGGCGGGGGAGCGGCTGCGTCCGCCGGGCTGGACCGAGATCAGCGCCGTCTGCACCGACCCCGCCGTCCGCGGTGAGGGACTGGCCACCCGGCTGATCCTCGCGGTCGCGCACGGCATCCGGGAACGCGGCGAGACCCCGTTCCTGCACACCGGCGCGCAGAACACCAGGGCCGTCCGGCTGTACGAGTCCCTGGGCTTCCGGCTGCGCCGCCACACCCGGTTCCTGGCGGCCCGGGCTCCGGAGCGGCTGACGGACGGCCGGCCGGCGGTACCGGTGCCGTAGCCCGGGCGGCGCCCGGCCGGCGCGGTGCCGTGACCGGGCGGGCACTCAGCCGGGACCGGGGCCGGTGTCGCCCGGTGCCGCGTTGTACCGCTCCAGGTAGGCCGCGAAGCGCACCAGGTCCTCCTCGGGCCAGTCCGCGAGCCGCTCCCGGAAGGCGGTCCGGCGGCTGCGGGTGACCTGGGCGAGGATGTCCTCGCCGGCCTCGGTCAGATGCAGTACCTGGACCCGGTGGTCCTCGGCGTCCAGTCGGCGTTCGATCAGCCCGGCCCGCTCCAGCGCGGCCACCTGACGGCTCACCGTGGACTTGTCCAGCGCGTAGTGCTCCGCCAGGTCGGTCGCCCGGCAGCCGCCGCGCTCCTCCAGATGGCCCAGCAGGGTGTATGACACCAGGGACAGCTCGGGATGCATGCGGCCCGCCGAGGCCCGGGCCCGGCGGGCGAAGATCGTCATCTCGCGCTGGATCGTCTCGACGGCCGACTCCGCTGCGCTCACGGGAATACCTCCTCCGGTGTCTGAGTTGTAGAGTACAACTAGAATCTCAGTTGTATAAGCCAACCTTTGGAGGGCCCGCGCGATGAGGTCACCGGCACTGCGCCATGTGCTCACGCACCTGATCACCCCGCTGCTGATGTGCATAGGCATGGGGCTCGCGTACATGGGTGCGTTCGTCACCCCGGAGCCGCACCACCTGCCGGTCGCCGTCGTCGGCACCGCCCCGCAGACCAAGGTCTTCGCGCAGACGGTGAAGGACACCGCGGGCGACAAGCTCGACGTCCGTACGGTCGCCACCCGCGCCGACGCCGTCCGGCTGCTCGAGTCCCGGGATGTCACCGGCGCCTATGTGCCGAGCGTGAAGGCGCCCGAGCTACTGGTCGCCACCGCCGCCTCCGACATGGGCGCGACAGCCGTCGAGAAGGTCTTCACACCGGTCGCCGCCGGGCAGGGCACCCCGCTGAAGGTCACCGACGTGGCCGCCCCGGTCACCGACGACCCCACCGGTCAGGGCCTGTTCTTCCTGCTGGTCGCGGTCAGCATCGGCTCCTACGCCTCGGTCGCCGCCCTCGGGGCCGCGGGTGCCGCGCTCGCGATGCGCGTCCGGGCGCTGCTCGCGCTCGGCGTCGCCGCCGTGGTCGGCGGCATCGGCGCGCTGCTCGCCGGCCCGGTGTTCCACCTGGCCCACCACGACCTCGCGGGTCTGTGGGGCATGGCCTGGCTGTACTCGGCGGGCATCCTTCTTGTCGGCGTCGGTCTGCACACGTTCCTCAAGCGGTGGACGACGCTGGCCATGATGGTGCTCTTCGTCATGCTCAACTTCACCAGTTCCGGCGGCCTGTTCCGGCCCGAGCTCCAGAACGGCTTCTTCGGCACCCTGCACGCCTTCTGGAACGGCGCCGGCTTCGTCGAGGGCGCCCGCAGCCTTCTCTACTTCGGCGGGGACGGCCTCGCGCGCGACGTGTGGACCCTGGCGGGCTGGCTGTTGGCCGGCCTCCTGGTGACCGGGGTCGCCGCCCTGCACGAGCGCACCCGCCGCCCCCTTCAGCAGTCCGCTCGCGCCGAGGCCGAGGCCGGGACCGGCGCGGCGCCCGCCGAACCGGCGGCCCCCGGGCAAGCCGAGGCGGCGGACCGGGCAGAGGCGGACGAAGAGGCCGAGGAAGAGATCGAGGAGACGGTCGGCGTCTGACCGACCGCCCTCACGGGCGCGTCCGGCGCCCCCTGGGAGACGGACCCACGGCCGCGTGACGCACGCGGCCGTTCCCGCTTCCCCGGCGGGGAGGCCGTGTCGGAGCGTTGCGGTATGGTGACCGTCCGGCCGCGGAGATCGCGGCCCCGATGACGAGGAGGTGAGACCCATTACCGCTGTGTCGGCTGGGGTGCTCCTCCCTCGTGACGGCGCGGTACACCGGCAGCGGTGACCGCGGGAGCGCCCTCATGCTTCGCGCTCCCGAAAGGCTTCCATGCCCACTCCCGTACCGCTTTCCCCCTCCGCCGTCGTCTCCGCGTTGCGTGCCGCCGGGTGCGTCTTCGCCGAGGACGAGGCGGAGCTGCTCCTCGCCACCGCCCGTACCCCCGAGGAGACGGCCGCCATGGTGGACCGGCGCGCCGCCGGCCTGCCCCTCGAACAGGTCCTCGGCTGGGCCGGGTTCCACGGGCTGCGCATCACCGTGGAACCCGGGGTGTTCGTACCCCGCCGCCGCACCGAGTTCCTGGTCGACCAGGCGCTGGCCGCGGCACCGCACGCGGCGGTCGCCGTGGACCTGTGCTGTGGATCCGGCGCGCTCGGCGCGGCACTCGCCGCCGCTCTGGACGGTGCCGAGGTGCACGCGGCCGACATCGACCCGGTCGCCGTACGCTGTGCCCGCCGCAATCTGGGCGCCCTCGGCGGCCGTGCGTACCAGGGCGATCTGTACGACGCCCTGCCCGCCGGCCTGCGTGGCCGTGTCGACGTGCTGATGGCTAACGTGCCGTACGTACCGACCGCCGACGTGCCCCTGCTGCCGCCCGAGGCCCGCGACCACGAGCCGCCGGCCGCGCTGGACGGCGGCGCGGACGGGCTCGACGTGCTGCGCCGGGTGGCCGCCGGGGCGCCCGGATGGCTGGCGCCCGGTGGCTGTCTGCTGACCGAGACCAGCGAGCGCCAGGCGGCGGACGCCGCCGAGGTGCTCAGCCGGGCGGGCCTGACGACCCGCCTGGCGGTGTCGGAGGAGCTGTACGCGCACGTGGTGATCGGCGTACTTCCCTAGGGCCTCTCTTTCGGATCTTGCCGGGGTCGCGGGGTCCGGCACGCGCATCTGCGGCGTTGTCGTCGGTTGCCGACGCTCCGCGTCGACGCCCTCCTCCGCCTTGCAGCTGCACGCACCGGACCCCGCTCGGGTAGGCCATGCGGCGCCCGCGATCCCGGCCGGCCTGATCCGAAAGAAAGACCCTAGGTGTGTTGTCCGGACGGCAGAACCCGGAGGCCGCGGCCTCCGGCGCCGCACCCGCGCCGGAAGCCGCTAACCCAGTTCCTGTGCGCGGGCGATGAGCAGGGCGACGTCGTCGTGGTTGTCCGGGTGGTGGAGGGTGCGCAGGAGGAGGTCGCACACCTCTTCCAGGGGGCGTCCGGGGTCGTCGAGCAGGGACAGCAGGAAGTCCAGGCGTTCGTCCAGCGAGTGGCGGCGGGTCTCGACCAGTCCGTCGGTGTAGAAGACCAGCTCGTCGCCGGGTTCGAAGTCGACGGTGACCGTGGAGAAGCCGACCCCGCCCACACCCAGGGGCACGCCGGTGGGCAGGTCGAGCAGCTCCGGCGGGTGACCGGGCCGGACCCGGGCCGGCGGCAGATGGCCGGCGTTGGCGATCCGGCATTGCCGCAGATGCGGGTCATGGACGGCGTAGACGCAGGTCGCGATGGAGTGGTCCAGGGCCGACGTGGTCTTGTCCAGGTGCTCCAGCAGCCGGGCCGGGTCGAGGCCGAGCGAGGCCAGGGTGGTGGTCGCGGTGCGCAGCCGGCCCATCGTGGCGGCGGCGCTGATGCCGCTGCCCATCACGTCGCCCACGACGAGCGCGGTCCTGCCCCCGTCCAGTGGGATGACGTCGAACCAGTCGCCGCCGACCTCGCTGGTCGCGCCCGCCGGCTGGTAACGGGAGGCGACCTCCAGGCCGGTGGTGACCGGGGGGTGGCCGGGCAGCAGGCTGCGCTGGAGGGTGAGCGCGGTGTTGCGCGCGTTCTGGTACCAGCGTGCGTTGTCGATCTGCACGGCCGCGCGGGCGGCCAGCTCCCGCGCCAGCAGGACGTCGTCCTCGTCGAACGGCGCCGGGTTCCGGGTGCGCTTGAGGTCGAGTGCCCCCAGCACCTCGCCGCGCGCGATCAACGGCACCGCGAGATACGAGTGCAGGCCCGCCCGGCCCAGCAGCACGGCCGCCTCGGCGGAGCGGGCGATGCGCGGCAGGTCGTCGTCCTTCACCTGCCGGACCAGCACCGCCTCCCCCGTGCGCACGCACTCGGTGACCAGGCGGTCGGAGGCGTAGCGGGCGATCAGGCCGGGCGGGTCGGCGGCCCGTACCGCCTCCGTGTCGTCGTCCGGGCGGACCGCGAGCGCCCGGATCACCGCGGACTCCGACGGGCCCAGGGTGCTGGGCCGCCCCTCCACCACCGCGTCCAGCAGGTCCACGGCGGCCACGTCCGCCAGTTCGGGCACGGCGACGTCGGCCAGCTCGCAGGCGGTGCGCTCCAGTTCGAGCGTCGTGCCGATCCGCGCGGAGGCGTCGGCGATGACCGCGAGCCGGCGCCGGGCCGCCTCCGCCTCCACGGAGGCCCGGTGCTGCTCGGTGATGTCGACCAGCGAGACCGCCACACCGAGCACGTTGCCCATGGTGTCCTCGAGCCGGTACAGAGAGTGGGACCAGGTGTGGTCCGCGTCCGGGTCGGCGGCGGTACGGCCGACGATCGTGTCGTCGACCAGCGGCACGCCCGTCTCCAGCACCTGCCGGGTGGCGGCCTCCAGCGCTTCGGCGTCCACCCGCGGCAGGACCTCGCGCAGGGTCCGCCCCACGTGCTCGGCGGCCGGCAGACCGTTGATCTTCTCCAGCGCCGGGTTGACCGAGACGAACCGCAGCCGGGTGTCGAGGACGCCGTATCCGATCGGTGACTGCTTCACCATCCGCTCGGACAGCGCCACGTCCTGCTCCAGCCGCCGGACGGTCGACTGGTCGGCGGCGAGGCCGAGCGCGTACACGTCCCCGCGGTCGTCCAGCAGCCTCATGTTGCGGAACTCCACCAGACGGGTGCTGCCGTCCTTGTGCCGGACCGGGAAGCCGCCGGCCCAGCTCTGCCCGGTGCGCAGCACGTCGGCGAAGAGGTCGCCGACCAGCTGCATGTGCCGTTCGTGCACCATCAGCCGGGCGGCGTACTGCCCGAGGGCCTCCTGCGCGGTGTATCCGAACAGCTCCTCCGCCTGCGGACTCCACAGGACGATGCGGCCGTCCGTGTCCAGGACCACCGACGCCACGCCCAGCACGTCGAGCAGCCCGCCCGGCCGCAACGGCCCGCGCACGGGCCCGTCGCCCTCGGCCACCGGAGCCTCGGCTGCACTCATGCCACGCACCGCCTTCGCCCGTACGCACGGCACGTCGTCCCCCGTGCCGACTCCCCTTGTTCTACCGCGCTCACACCGAGTCTCCGCCGCCTTCGCCGTCTACCTCCACCATCTCTCAACACGGCGCCGGGTGTCCGCCGGAACCGTCACCGGCGGTGCGCGCGATGCGCGGCCTGCTGCCGGGACCGTACCGCGCGGTCCCGCGGGCCGTGAGAGTTCACGCTCATGTTGCTGCATTGGCCTGTACATGACTATCGCGCCACGCCAGACTGTCCGCCGACCGAGTGCCTCCACCCCCCGTCCAGGAGTCGCCCATGCCCGCGTCCGCCCGGAAACGTCGTCACACAGCCCTCGCCGGCCTCGTCGCGCTCGCCACCGCCGCCGTCGTGTCCCTCGTCGCGCCCTCGCCGGCCGCCGCGGCCGGCACCTGGACCGAGACGGGCTCCGACCGCGCCGACCCGCTGACCGAGAGCCAGGGCCTGACGTCGGTGGAGGTGCCCGCGAACAGCCCCAACCGCTACACCGGCATCGGCACCATCCCTGTCGGCCTGTCCGCCCGGGGCTGGAACCACGTGGGCGACCCCGACGCCACCTACGGCGGCTACTACATCGAGCCCTACCAGCGGGACTCCGGCAACTCGAAGATGTTCCGCGTACAGGCGCCCGGCGGCACCTGGTCGGAGTACGTCCACACGCTCGGTCCCGACGAGGCGCTGAACAACTCCTGGGCGGCCGTCTCGCCCGACGGCCAGTGGATGCTGTCCGGCGAGTGGGGCACGATGACCCGCCTGCTGGTCTTCCCCACCCCGGGCGTCAACCCGTCCACCTCCCCCTCGGCGAACCTCCCGCGGACCGGGACGGTCCGTCTCGACCACGCCGTCCGCGACGTCCAGGGGTGTGACTTCTCAGGACCGACGACCCTGCTGTGCTCCTCCGACGACCCGGACGGCTCGCTCTTCGGCCTCACCAAGCCGCTTCTCCGCATCGACCTGTCGGCCGCCCCGGACGGCACGGCGGACGTCTCCGGCCATGTCACCGCCCTGCGCCAGCTGCCGCTGCGCAGCTCCTGCTCCGGGAACTTCGAGGCGGAGGGCATCGACTACGACCGCCGCAGCGGCGTCCTGCGCGTCATCGTGGTCTCGCCCGGCTTCTGCGTGCTGACGGACAGCAAGACGTACAAGTTCTCCCAGAGCTGAGGTGTGCGCGGGGGCCGGTGATGTTTTCCTGAGGATGGACGCGGTCCGGCGGGATACCCGTTCCACCGCAGCGCGGCTACGAAAGGACAGGCACCCATGACAGACACGGAGCGGTCGCACCCGGAAACCGTCACGGTGGAGCTCAGCGGCTCCGCGGAGGACGCCCGCATCGTCTTCGACGCGCTGAGGTCGTGTTTCGCCTCCGACCGGGGTGCGGAAGAGAAGCCTCAGCAGTTGCACGAGTCCCGCCCGATGGTGTGGCTCGGCACGTACGACGTCGCGGACACCCGTGCGGGCGACTGTCCGGAGGTCCGCCTGGGTTCGGCCGTCCAGGCGGACGTGCAGGGCGGCCCCTGGGCCGTCAGCCGGTTCCGCACCAAGCTCGACTCGATGTTCACCGTGGAGGAGACCTCCGCGGCCTCCGGCGACCAGGAACGGGACCTGCACCTGCGCCTGGAGAGCCGCTGACCTCGCAGGGGCCGTGCCCCGGCCGGCGCGCCGCCGGCCGGGGCGCACTGCGCCGGACATGGCCGAAGGACCCGTCCGGCCTCGGTACTGCCCCGGGACCACGCACGGTGACTCCCGGCGGACGCGTGCTCCGGTAATCCAGTACCCCTGACCTGGCCATGCCGGGCATGATCGCCCGATGAGCGAGTACACACGATCCACACCTTCACGGACGGCCGACGAGCGCACCTCTCTGACCGGCTTCCTCGACTACCAGCGCGAGACCCTGGCCATGAAGTGCTCCGGGCTGACCGCCGGCCAACTCAGGCAGAAGGCCGTTCCCCCCTCCGCCATCTCCCTGCTCGGACTCGTCCGGCACCTGGCGGAAGTCGAGCGATGGTGGTTCCGGAATGTCATCAACGGGGAGCAGACCCCGGGCTACTGGGGACGCAGGCCCGACGTCGCCGAATTCGACGTCGACGAGGCCGACCCGGACGAGGCGTTCGACGTGTGGAACGCGGCCTGCGCGCGATCCCGGGACATCGTGGGAGGCGCCGAGTCCCTCGACGTCGTCGGGCGCCACGGCGACGAGGAGTTCTCGCTCCGCTACGTCCTCACCCACATGATCGAGGAATACGCGCGGCACAACGGCCACGCCGACCTTCTCCGCGAACGCATCGACGGGACCACCGGAGAGTAGCCGCCTCCGCCTGAGCGGAGAGTGGCTGGTGTCACGCCCGACCGGTTGTGCAACTAGTTGCATAAAGCGTCGGGCTTCCTCTACAACAAGAGGTGACGACACCGCGCACGGAGGGCCCCCGATGAGCCGTTACCCGCACCTGATGACCCCGCTCGACCTGGGGTTCACCACCCTGCCCAACCGCGTGCTCATGGGCTCGATGCATGTCGGCCTGGAGGAGGCCGAGCGCGGCTTCGAGCGGATGGCGGCGTTCTACGCGGCCCGCGCGCGCGGGGGAGTGGGGCTCATCGTCACCGGGGGTATCGCACCCAACGAGGAGGGGCGGCCGTACGAGGGCGGAGCCAAACTCACCACCGAGGCGGAGGCCGGACAGCACCGGGTGATCACCGAGGCCGTGCACCGCGAGGGCGGCCGGATAGCCATGCAGATCCTGCACTTCGGCCGGTACGCCTACCACCGGGACCTGGTCGCGCCGAGCCCGCTCCAGGCGCCGATCAGCCCCTTCGCGCCGCGCGAGATGACCGACGCCGACGTCGAGCGGACCATCGGGGACTACGTCCGCGCCGCCCGGCTGGCGCGGCAGGCCGGCTACGACGGCGTGGAGATCATGGGCTCCGAGGGCTACCTGATCAACGAGTTCATCGCCGCGCAGACCAACCGGCGCACCGACCGCTGGGGCGGCTCGTACGAGAACCGGATGCGGTTCCCCGTCGAGATCGTCCGGCAGGTGCGCGAGGCCGTCGGTGAGGACTTCATCGTCATCTACCGGCTGTCCATGCTGGACCTGGTCCCGGGCGGCTCCTCGCTGGAGGAGGTCGTCACCCTCGGCAAGGCCGTCGAGGCCGCCGGGGCGACACTCATCAACACCGGCATCGGCTGGCACGAGGCGCGCATCCCGACCATCGCCACCTCCGTGCCGCGCGGCGCCTACACCTGGGTCACCAAGAAGCTGATGGGCCAGGTGTCGGTGCCGCTGGTCACCACCAACCGCATCAACACCCCGGAGCTCGCCGAGGAACTGCTGGCCGGCGGATACGCCGACATGGTCTCCATGGCCCGCCCGATGCTCGCCGACCCCGACTTCGTCGCCAAGGCCGCCGCCGGGACCCCGGAGGCCATCAACACCTGCATCGGCTGCAACCAGGCCTGTCTCGACCACACGTTCAGCGGGCAGATCACCTCCTGCCTGGTGAATCCGCGCGCCTGCCACGAGACCGAGCTGGTGCTCTCGCCGACTCGGCTGAAGAAGCGCGTCGCCGTCGTCGGCGCCGGCCCCGCCGGACTCGCCTGCGCGGTCGCCGCCGCCGAACGGGGTCACGCCGTCACCCTCTTCGACGCCGCGAGCGAGATCGGCGGACAGCTCAACGTCGCCCGCAAGGTGCCCGGCAAGCAGGAGTTCGACGAGACCCTGCGCTACTTCCGCCACCAGCTCCAGGCCCACGGCGTCGACGTACGCCTCGGCACCTGGGTCACCACCGAGACCGTGGCCGGTTACGACGAGGTCGTCGTCGCCACCGGTGTCACCCCGCGCACCCCGGACCTCCCGGGCGTCGACCACCCCCGCGTCCTCGGCTACCTCGACGTGCTGCGCGACGGCGCCCCCGTCGGGGAGCGCGTCGCCGTCCTCGGCGCCGGCGGCATCGGCTTCGACGTCGCCGAGTACCTCACCGACGGCGGCGACAAGGCGCACGAGGACCCGGAGACGTACTTCCGCCAGTGGGGTGTCGACACCGCCTACCAGGCGCCCGGCGGGCTCGCCGCACCGGAGCGGCCCGCGCCGCCCCGCCAGGTCCACCTCCTCCAGCGCAAGACCACCAAGGTCGGCGCCGGACTCGGCAAGACCACCGGCTGGATCCACCGCACCGAGCTGAAGCACCGGGGCGTCACCATGGTGCCGGGCGTGCGCTACGACCGGATCGACGACGCCGGGCTGCACATCACCGTCGGCGAGGAGAGCACGGTCCTGGAGGTCGACACCGTGGTGCTCTGCACCGGCCAGGACCCGCGCCGCGACCTGTACGACGAGCTGGTGGCCGCCGGGCGCAGCGCGCACCTCATCGGCGGCGCGGACGTCGCGGCCGAACTCGACGCCAAGCGGGCCATCAAACAGGGCACCGAGCTGGCCGCGGCCCTGTAGCCCAGGCTGTGGGGCGCGTGCCCCGCGCGCCCGCCGCCCGTCCCTAGGATGAGCCCATGTCACTCCCGCACGCGATCCTCACCGCCCTGCTGGAAAGACCGTCGTCGGGGCTGGAGCTGACCCGCCGGTTCGACAAGTCGATCGGCTACTTCTGGTCCGCGACGCACCAGCAGATCTACCGCGAGCTGGGAAGACTGGAGGCGCAAGGCCTCATCCGCGCACTGCCGGCCGAGCAGCCGGCCCGCGGGCAGAGGAAGAACTACGAGGTGCTCCCCGCGGGCCGCGCCGAACTGGCCCGCTGGACCGCCGCCGCGCAGGATCCCAAGCCCCAGCGGGACGTGCTCCTGCTGCGGCTGCGCGCGGCGGCCGTGGTCGGCACGGCCGGCCTGGAGCCGGATCTGCGCCGTCATCTGGAGCTGCACCGGCAGCAGCTGGCCGAGTACCAGGAGATCGAACGGCGCGACTTCCCGCCGGACCGGGACGCCCCCCGGGACCGGCTGCGCCACCTGGTCCTGCGGGCGGGCATCGACCTGGAGACCTTCTGGACCCAGTGGCTCACCCGCGCCCTGGCGGAGTTCGCGGAACTCCCCGGAGAGGACCCCGGCCCCGGGGAGCAGGAGAACGGCCGTGGGCGCTGAGGGACGATCCTGCCGTCCGGCGCAGTGAGCCACGAATCCGCCGGATGCCTCCGCCGGTGCCCGGACGGCCGTGGCGGACGGCGAGGACGGCGCGGGGCCCACTCGCTGCCACGTCACCGAGCGCGGGGCCGCGTAGAGGCGGTCGGAGGAGGCTCCGGCCAAAAGGCGGGCTCACGCGTGCCGCAGCGACGGCAGAGGGGACCTGGCGCGGTGCAGGCGGATACGTGGGGCGGTCGGGTGCTCAGAGCCGGTACGGCTTCGAGCGGCGGCGCAGCACCCAGCCCGTGGCGACGACGCCGGCGCCGACCAGCGCCGCGCCGACGCCCAGGGTCAACGGGCCGTAGTCACGGGCGGCACCGCCGAGGCCGCCCATGACACCCCGGGAGGGCGTCGCGGTGGACGTCGCCGAGATCGTCGGCGAGGTGGAGGAGGAGACGATCACCGACTGGCTGCCCGCGGTGCTTCCGCTGGAGCAGACCACCACCACGGTGAACGTCCCCGGGCTCACCCGCGACCAGGCCGCGGACTGACTGACGGACGTGCCCGACAGAGCCACCTGCCTGCCCTGGGCGAAGCTCGCCTGGCGGCTCGAGAGCAGGGCCGCGGTGCCCCAGCTGCCGTTGATCTGGGTGCACGCGCTGGTGACCACCGAGACCGTGGAGCCGGTGGTGCTGACGGAGATGCCCGAGGCGGCGGCGGACGGCCCGGCGAACCCGGCCGGGAGCGCGGCGGCTGCCGCCAGGGTCAGGCCGGAGCGGAGCAGGAGTCGTGAGGTGTGCATGGGCTGGCCTCCGGCGGCACGGTTGGCGGTACGTCCCATGCGCCGCCGGGGTCGGGAAACGTCCGTGCGCCTCAACCGCAGCCAACGCCGCCCCGGGACCGCCCGCACGCCGGAGACACCCGGCCGGGTGACGGCTGCGCCGCCCGGGTGAGGCACGGCCGTCCGGCGGACGGTGGGACGTCGGCCCGGTCCGCCCGTCAGCCGCGCGTGACCACCCTCCGTTCCGCCGAGTAGCCGCCCCAGGTGCCGTCCGGCAGCCGCGCCCGCAGCCGCACCCGGTGCTCCTCGCCGGCCGCCGTGCCCGTGTAGAAGCTGTGGTGCGCCCGGCCGCGCGGCGGCGTGCCGCCCCAGACGAGCGAGGTGGCCGGGGCGCCGTCCAGCTGGATCCGGTACTCGGTGACCACACCGTCCGTGCGTGGTGGATCCCATGCCAGGTCGATGTAGTAGGCGCCGCCCGACCGGTGGGTGGTGGCGGTGAACCCGCTGGGCGCGGTGTCCCGGCCGTCGTCCCTGCCCGGGGTGGCCAGGCGGACCCGGGCGCCGGCGGGGGAGAGGTTGTCGGCGGCGTCCCGGGCCCGCACCGTGAAGACGTAGCGGCTGCCGGGGCGCAGGCCGGTGACCACCGTGGCGGTCTGGCCGCCGCCCACACTGTGGACCTTCACACCGCCCTGGTAGACCTCGTACGACACCACGCCCCGGTCGTCCCGGGACGCACCCCAGGACAGCTGGACCGCGCGGCTGCCGACGGTCCGCCCGGCGGTGTCCCGGGGCCGGGTCGGTGCCGAGCGGTCCGCCGCCACCGCGGCCGGCGTCCGCGCCCGTACCGACCGGCTCGGCGCGCTCAGCCGGCCCGCGGTGTCCCGGGCGCGCACGCTGAACGCGTACACGGTGGACGGACTGAGCCTGGTGACGTCCACCATGTGCTGCGAATCCGGCACGTCCGCCACTTTCGTGGTGCCGCGGTATATCTCGTAGGAGCTGACCCCGGAACCGTCCGGCAGGGCGTTCCACATGACGTGCACGCTCGTGGCGCTGCCCGCCGCGGCGGTGACTCCGCCCGGTGCGCCCGGTGCCCGCCCCTCGTCGGCCTCACCGGTCGGGCCCCAGCCGCAGGACACGGCCAGGAGCAGGGCCCCGCAGGCCGGCACGAGCGGAACGGGAACGCGTCGCACGGCTGTTCCTCCCCGGGGGACGGCGTGAGTGGTCACAGTAAAGGTCCGGACCAATATGGCCCGGCGGGTGCGGACGCGACAAGGGGGCCGCATGGGCGACCGCCTCCGGAGTTACGTGAACCGAGTTCCCTTCGGCCGAATCGTCCTGTCCCAGGCGGAGTTCAGGCCGGTGCTGCGGACACGCTGTCGTCGCCGATCCCCGCGCCGACACGGGTGGCCGGGGAGCCCGGGCGGCTGGGTCCTGCCGTCGAACTCCCGTACGCCCCGCGAGGCCCGCCCTCCGGCGGACGACGGGAGTTCGACGACAGGACCCACGGACCCGGCCCCCTGCCCATGTCCTCCGTGGCGCCCGGACCGCCGGTCCTTGCCGTCCGTTCCGTGCCCACCCTCCGGCGCCCGGCCCATGGGTCCCCCCAAGGGGTGCCCCCGGATGTCCCCTCACGGAGTGTCAGAAGCGTGCTCCATCCGGCCCCTTCGGAGCGGCCCCGACGCCCAAGCGCCCGGACCCGCACCACAGTGGGCGGGATGTTCGTCATGTCCCCGAGGAGAGGGTCCCTCATCGTGCGTGTCCCGTCGCTGACGCTGGCCGCCGCCGGCGCCGCCCTGCTCGCCCCCGCGGCCCTGCCCGCCCCGGCCACCGCCGTCCCGCCCCTGGAGCGGCCGGCGGCCCGCGACGAGGGCCTGGTCACCGCGGCCGGCCTGCTGGCGCGCACCGACAGGTGCACCCCGGTCTCCCGGGGCCGGTACCGCACCGACGCGGACACCGCCGCGACCGTACCCGTCTGCGGTACCCGGAATGCCGTCTTCTGGAAGGCCGACCTGGACATCGACTGCGACGGCCGGCCCACGGCGCGCTGCAACCGCCGCACCGACCCGCTGTTCGCTCCCACCACCGCCTTCCAGCAGTCCGACGGCCGCCATCTGAACGCCGAGCGCCTGCCCTACATCGTGGTCCCCGCGCCGAGCAGACGCTGGAACCAGCGCGCGCACGGTGTCCGGGGCGGCTCCGTGGCCGCCGTCGTCTACCGGGACCGGGTGCGGTACGCGGTCGTCGGCGACACCGGCCCGCGGGACCTCATCGGCGAGGCCTCCTACGCCACCGCCCGCAGCCTCGGCATCCCGTCCGACCCGCGCACCGGCGGCGTACCCTCCGGCGTCACCTACATCGTCTTCCGCCACTCCCGCGCCGCCTCCATCGAGGACCACGCGGCGGTGGTGGCCGAGGGCCGGCGACTGGCCGGCCGCTTCATCGCGGACGACGCGAGGAACTGGGTATGGCGGGCAGCTTCCGGCCGCCCTATCGTCCGGTAGGCGCGCCTTCATGGCGGTGGCGGAAGGCCGGTGACCGGGCCGGTGTTTCGACGCGGGGGCCGTGCGACCGGCTTCCGCCGCGGGCGACGGCGGCCGGCCCCGCGGGCGATCGGCGGTCGTCACACCTTGCGATAGGCGTACGCTTCCGCCGCCGCGGCTTCCACTGCGTCCAGATCTCCCCCCGCGGCGGCGGTGACCACCGCGGCCACCGCGCCCTCGACGAACGGCGCGTCCACCATGCGCGTGCCGTCCGGGAGTTCGTCGCCCTCGGCGAGCAGCGCCTTCACCGTGAGCACCGCGCTGCCCAGGTCGGTGAGCACGGCCACGCCGGCCCCGCGGTCCACCGAGGCCGCCGCGGCGGCGATCAGCTCGGCGCTGGTGCCGAGCCCGCCGCCCTCGGTGCCGCCCGCCGGGGCCACCGGCACCGCCGCCGCCCCGCCCGACAGTCCCCTGGCCAGCTCCGCGACCGACGCGGCCACCTCCGCGCTGTGCGACACGAGTACGATCCCGACCGCCCTCTCCTCACTCACCGTCCGCCTCCGCCGTGTCGGCCAGCGCGGCGATCAGCAGCGCCGACGAGGTCGCCCCCGGATCCTGGTGGCCGATGCTGCGCTCGCCCAGATAGCTGGCCCGGCCCTTGCGCGCCTGCAACGGGGTGGTGGCCTGCGCGCCCTCCTCCGCGGCGGCCCGCGCGGCGGCGAAACCCGCCCCGAGCGCGTCCACGGCCGGCACCAGCGCGTCGATCATGGTCTTGTCGCCCGGTGCCGCCCCGCCGAGCGCCATCACCCCGTCGACGCCCGCGCGCAGCGCCTCGGCCAGCTGCTCCGTGCCGACCTCGGCGGCGTCGCCGAGTGCCTTCCCGGTCCGGCGCAGCAGGGTGCCGTACAACGGTCCGGACGCACCGCCGACGGTGGAGATCAACTGCCGTCCGGCCAGGGTCAGGACGGCTCCCGGCGTCTGCGGGGCCTCCTTCTCCAGGGTGGCCGTGACCGCGGTGAACCCGCGCTGGAGGTTGCTGCCGTGGTCGGCGTCCCCGATGGCCGAGTCGAGGGCGGTGAGCCGCTCCGCCTCGCGGTCGACGGACGCGGCGGTCGCCGTCATCCAACGGCGGAAGAAGTCGGCGTCGAGCACTGGGTCTCCTTGCGTGGTAGGACTGCCGGCCGGTACGGCCGGGACGGTGATCGTCTGCTTCCGCCGGCTCACATGCCCCAGCGCAGCGCCGGAGTCCGCACCGGCGCGTCCCACAGCCGCAGCAGCTCCTCGTCGGCCTGGCACAGGGTCACCGAGGCGCCGGCCATGTCCAGGGAGGTGACGTAGTTGCCGACCAGGGTGCGGGCCACGACGACCCCCCGTTCGCGCAGTACCCGCTGCACCTCGGCGTGGAAGCCGTACAGCTCCAGCAGCGGCGTGGCGCCCATGCCGTTGACCAGCAGCAGGACCGGGTCGCGCGGCGGCATGTCCTCCAGGACGGCGTTGACCGAGAAGTCGGCGATCTCCCCGGAGGTCATCATCGGCCGCCGCTCCCGTCCCGGCTCGCCGTGGATGCCGATGCCCAGCTCCAGTTCGCCGTCCGGCAGATCGAAGGTCGGGCTGCCCTTCGCCGGGGTCGTACAGGCGCTGAGGGCCACGCCGAAGCTGCGGGAGTTCTCGTTGACCTGGCGGCCGACGGACTCCACCCGCTCCAGCGGCTGTCCCTCGGCCGCGGCGGCGCCCGCGATCTTCTCCACGAACAGCGTCGCCCCGGTGCCGCGCCGCCCGGCCGTGTAGAGACTGTCGGTGACCGCCACGTCGTCGTCGACGAGCACCTTGGCGATCTGGATGCCCTCGTCCTCGGCCAGCTCGGCCGCCATGTCGAAGTTCAGCACGTCGCCGGTGTAGTTCTTCACCACGAACAGCACACCCGCCCCGCTGTCCACGGCCGCCGCGGCGCGCGCCATCTGGTCCGGCACCGGCGAGGTGAACACCTCCCCGGGGCAGGCGGCGGACAGCATGCCCGGGCCGACGAACCCGCCGTGCAGCGGCTCGTGTCCCGATCCGCCGCCCGAGACCAGTCCGACCTGTCCGGCCACCGGAGCGTCCCGGCGGACGATCACCCGGTTCTCCACGTCGACGGTCAGGTCGGGATACGCGGCCGCGAAGCCGCGCAGCGCGTCCGCCACGACGGTCTCCGGCACGTTGATCAGCATCCTCATGGGGTCTCCTCGTGAGCTTGGCGCTTAGGCCCAGAACCTGCTGCTTCGCAGGTCACCGGCGTGGAGGGCGATTCTTGATCCTGGCGGTCGGGCGCGGTCGCGGGCGTGTGCCGGGTCCGTAGCCGCCTCGAGGCCGACTGCGGTGACGAGACGTCAGGTCTTGGCGCTCCCTTGATCGTCCAATCATCCGTCCCGTCTACTGGCAGTATCGACCTTGCGGCAGTGAAGGTCACCTGCGGCTGTGTGCTTTCACGTTCCGTAGCGCTTCATGAGCTGCCCGCAACGGCGTGCGGGCGGGCCTCACCCGGCACGTCGAAGGCCTCCCGGGCATGATGCCCGGGAGGCCCGACGGTGCGGGAGCGGTGGTCAGTAGCCGCAGGCGGTCACCCACTTGTGGGAGGAGATGCGGTCGTTCCACTCCCACGGGATGTTGCCCTGGCCCCCGTTCGGGGCGCAGGTGGAGGCGCCGCCGTAGTTGATGTTCTCGTAGACACGCACGTCTCCGTAGGCGCCGCCGTAGCCGTTGTTCCACCAGGCCGAGGCCCGGTCGTTCATGTTGAAGCCGCCGTTCGGGCCGCAGGTGCTCCAGTTGGCGTCGTCGCCGCTCCACCCGCAGGAGTGACCGCCGCGGTTGGTGTCCTCCCACACCCAGTAGGCGCCGTCGGCGGCCAGGCCGGAGGCACTCGCCGCAGCGGTGTTCCCCGTGGCGGCGTGCGCCGTGGTCAGGGCGGCGGGAACGGTCAGCAGCGGCAGGACGAACGTGCCGGCCAGCAGCATGGTGCGGAACTTACGCATGGGACCCTCCAGAGGTCTCCGTCTCACCCGGTTGGTGTGATGACGGTGGTGCGGATGCAGAAGGTGGTGCGAGGCGCCGAGCCATCGGCAGCGCGGCGTTCTGGAACCTCCACCTGGCGACGAGCTCCTCCCGGTACTGCGCGCGGAGTCGATCGCCGTAGGAGCGGTCCAGAGCCCGGGAGACCCGCGCCAGCGGTGTGCCGGTCGCGCAGGTCGCTTCGATGACGGCGAGCGCGGTCCCGGCCGCGTCCGCCTCGGATGCCGGCAGCCTCTCGCGGTAGCGGGCCGCCGCCTGCCGGGACTCGTCGGGTCCGGCGTACGGCCGGCCCGCCGCCCGCATGCACGCGGCCCACTGGCCCACCGCGGCCACGTACCGCCGGTCCCGGCGTACGCGCGTCTCCCGGACGGGACGCAGGTTTATGGTGATGACCTTGACGCGGAACCAGCCCTCCAGATCTCCGTAGAGCGTGCGTTCGGCGTCCGCGATGCAGCCCTCGGTGGAAGCGGTGATCGTCATCCTGGTGGGCGCCCGCACCGAGAGCCCCACGGGCGAGGACCCCATCAGCGCGGTGCGGGCCGCGGCCCGCGCGGCCGGCGGCAACCCGTGGAAGTACCGCTGGTTCGGGTCGGCCCGGCGCGCCTCGGCCCTGAGGCGCTCCTGACGGCCGCCGTAACCGTGGGCGCGGGCCCACGCGACGTCGTCGATCACGTACGGGAAGGACCGCGCACCCTCGCCGGAAGTCCCGGCGACCGCCGTGACCTCGTACCGGAATCCCCGCGCGGCCATGCACCGGCTGATCAGGACCTGCTCCGCCCGTGCCAGCACCCGGGACTCCCGCGGGCCCGGCTCGCGGGACGAACCCGCCGGACCCGGGCCGGGCGCCGGGCCGCCCGTGGCCGCCCCGCATCCGCCCAGCAGCAGGACGGCGGCCAGACCGGCGGCCACGGCGTTGGCCGCGGTCGTTGCGGTGGCACGGTGACGCCTCATCTGCGAAGGCCCTCCTCTCGCTCACGCTGTCGTGGTGCGTGAACCCAGGTTTAGCCGTTGTCCGTTGTTCGCCGTCGGGCCGGTTGCAGTGAACAAACAATTGCTGAACAATCCACACCAGAGGGCCGAAAACCCTTCGGGTGGGGAAGCGTGAGCGGGGAAGGGGAGCATGGCCCGCAAGGAGCGTCCGCTGGAGGGGGACGACGGACCGCTGCTGCGGTTCGCCGCGGCTCTGCGCCGCTTACGTCACGAGGCCGGATCCCCGCCGTACCGGGATCTGGCGCACCGCGCCCACTACTCGGTGGCCACCCTGTCCGGCGCCGCCTCCGGACGGCGGCTGCCCAGCCTGGACGTCACGCTTTCCTACGTGCGGGCCTGCGGCGGCGACCCGCGGGAGTGGGAGAGGCGCTGGCACGCCGTCGCCGTCGAACTCCGCGCCGTGTCCTCCGGCACCCCGCAGGAGCGGAACGGCCCGGAGCAGGCGGGGAGCCCGCACGCACAGCCCTGCCCGGAGGTGCCGGCCGGCCCGCTCAGGGGGCCGTACGTCGGTCTGGCGGCCTTCCGGACCGAGGACGCCGACCTGTTCTTCGGCCGCGAGCGTCTCGTCGAGGACCTCCTCGCCACCCTGGCCCGGCGGCGGGCCGTGGCCCTCGTCGGCGCGTCGGGAGCCGGCAAGTCCTCCCTCCTGCGCGCCGGACTGCTGCCGCGCCTGGCCCGTGGCGAACCGCGCCGCACGGTGCGGGTGCTCACCCCCGGACCGCACCCGCGGGAACGCCTGGAGAAGGTGCTCGCCGCGGGGGCGGCATCCGAGGCGGGCTCCGGGACGGCATCCGGGCCTGGCTCCGGGCCGGGTGAACTGGTCGTCGTGGTGGACCAGTTCGAGGAGATCTTCACCGTCTGCACCGACGCCGGCGAGCGGACCCGCTTCATCGCCGCCCTGGTCGAGGAGGCGGAGCGGCCCGGATCCGGCTGCCGGGTGGTCCTGGGCATCCGCGCCGACTTCTACGCCCACTGCACCCGCCACGCCCCGCTCGTCGCCATCCTGCGCGACGCGCAGGTCGTCGTCGGGCCGATGAGCGCCGCCGAACTGCGGTGCGCCGTCGTCGAACCCGCCCGGCGGGCCGGCCTCACCGTTGAGGGCGCCCTCCAGGCCACCCTCGTCGCCCACGCCCACGGGCAGGCCGGAGTCCTCCCCCTGCTGTCCCACGCGCTGCTGGAGACCTGGCGCCGGAGGCGCGGCGCCGCCCTGACGCTGGACGGCTTCCACGCGGCCGGCGGATTCGAGGGGGCACTCGCCCAGTCCGCGGAGAGCCTCTACTCCTCGCTCACCGAGCGTCAGCAGCAACTGGCCCGGCAGACCTTCGTACACCTCATCGCCCTCGGCGAGGGCACCGAGGACACCAAGCGGCCCGTCTCCCGCGAGGAACTCGGCGAGGACGCGGACACCGCGACCGTGCTGGCGCGGGCCGCGGCGCTGCGCCTGCTCACCCTCGACGACGGACGGGTCGAACTCACCCACGAGGCGCTCATCCGGGCCTGGCCCCGGCTGCGCGGCTGGCTGACCGACGACCGTGAACGGTTACGGGCCCACCGTCAGCTCAGCGACGCCGCCCGCGCCTGGGAGACCCTCGGACGGGACCCCGGCGCCCTCTACCGCGGCGCCCGGCTCGCCCTCGCCCGCGACCTCGTCACCAGCCGCGGGATCCGGCTGACCCCGACGGAACAGGCCTTCGTCGACGCCGGCACGGCAGCCGAGGCCGCGGCCGGGAATGCCGCCCGGCGGCGCGCCCGACGCCTGCGCACCCTCGTCGCGCTCCTGGCCGTACTCGTCGTGGTGGCGGCCATCGCCACCGTCGACGCCCGTCGGGCCGAGGACGAGGTCACCCGGCAGCGCAACGACGCGGTCGCCCAGACCATCGCGGACAGCGCGACGGGACTCATCGACACCGATCCCGGGCTGGCGGTACAGCTGGGCATGACGGCCTACCGGCTCGCCCCGACCACCAGGACGCGCGACGCCCTCGTGAGCACCCTGATGACCACCGTGCCGGCCCATGCCAAGGAGGTCCTCGCCCTCGCCTACCGCCCCGACGGACGCCAGCTGGCGACCGCCGGCGGCGACCACACCGCGCGGCTGTGGCGGGTGCGCGGCACCGACCGCCCCGTCGCCCAAGCCACCCTCCGGGGCCACGGGGACGACGTCCGGACCGTGGTCTACCGCCCGGACGGCCGCGCGCTGGCCACCGGGTCCGCCGACGGAAGCGTGCGGCTGTGGGACACGGCGACGCCCACCCGGCCCGCCCTGCTCGCCTCATTCACCGGGCAGGGGGGAGACGTACGTTCCCTCGCCTACGCCCCGGACGGCCGTACGCTCGCCACCTCCGGCAGCGACGGCAGCGTGGGGCTCTGGGACGTCGCCGACCCCGCCAGGCCCGCCCTGCTCACGCGGGTGACCGGACACCGTGACGCGGTCCGTTCGGTGGCGTTCAGCCCGGACGGCCGCACGCTCGCCAGCGCCGGCGAGGACGGCGCCGTACGGCTGACCGCCGTCGCGGACCGGCGCCGGCCGGGACGGCTGGCCGCCCTGGCCGCCCACGGCACCGGCGCGTTCTCCGTGACCTTCAGCCCCGACGGCCGCACACTCGCCACGGCCGGCGGCGGGCACGCCCCGGTACGCCTGTGGGACCTCGCCGACCCGCGCCGTCCGGCCCCGCTCGCCGGCCTCCACGGTCACACCGACGTCGTCGGCTCGGTGGCGTTCAGCCCCGACGGGCGCACCCTCGCCAGCGCGAGCGACGACCGCACGGTGCGGATGTGGAGCGTCGACCGGCCTGCGCACCCGACCGCGCTGACCATACTGACCGGCCACGTCACGGCCGTCAGCTCGGTCGCCTTCAGCCCCGACGGAACCGTGCTGGCCTCCGGCGGCTTCGACGCCACCGTCCGGCTCGCCGGAACCGACCAGGCCCGCGTCATCGCGCACGCCTGCGCGCACACCGGCCCCCGCATCACCCGCGCCCAGTGGACCGCCCACCTGCCGTACGTCGCCTACGCCCCCCCGTGCGGCCGTCCGGACGGCTCCTAGCGGACCGGCCCGCCCCGACGCGAACCCGCGGCCCGGCACCGAGGGAAGCCGACGGTTCGCCCGCCGTCCGGCTGCCCCCGCAAGCCGTCACGCCGTCACGAGTACGTTGACGAGAACGATCACGACGCAGGCCGCGACGGCCACCACCACCACCCAGGGCCACATCGGGTGTTCCTCGGCCGGCTGCACCTCGGTGGGCTCGGGCACGCGTGGCTCCCTGTGAGCGGACGACGGGACCTGACGGCCTCCATCGTGGCCGTGCGCAGGTGCCTTTTCAGTCCGGCCGGCCACCGGCTCCGGGGTGGAGTTTCCTCCACCCCGGCCCCGCCCCCGAGGTCCGCGGCGGCCCGCATCGCCCGCGCCGTCCGGGGAACTCGGCGTCCGGAACACGGGGCCGCCGTCCGGCGGAGGAGGTGCCGTTGCAGTGGACGACTGGGAGATGTGGGAGATGCACGACGAGGTACAGCTGTCACCGCGCGAGCGGCTCGCGCTGGTGCAGATCGAGTCGCGACTCCGGCAGGACCGCCGGTTCGCGCGCCGGATGGGCGCCCCGCGCGGGCCGGGGTGGCTGCCGGCGGCCGTCGTGCTGCTGACGGCCGCGTCGGTGTTCGCTGCCGTCATGGGCATCCGCACCTCCGACCCGGCGCTGCTGTGGTGCTTCGCGGTGCTGTGGCCGCTGACGCTGTTGCAGGTGTTCCGGCTGCTGTGCCGGGCCACCCGCCCCCGGACCCGCTCCGGCGCCCGGGTCACCCCCTGGCTCTGAGCCCCGGGGCGGCAGGCGGGGCCGGGCGACGTGCCCGGCCCCGCCTCCCGCCCCGAACGGTGTCGCGTCAGCTCTCCTTGCCCCGCCCCGACAGCGCGTCGCGCATCCGGTCGACCAGCCCGGCTCCCGGGGCCAGCAGCTTGTTGGCCGGGGGCTTGTCCGGCGCCGCCGGGTGCGGGCGGGTCGGCGCCGTCTTCTTCGCCCGGCGCACCTTGTCGCCGAGGGTCATCAGCGCATCGGCGGAACAGGCCGCCTCCAGCCGCGGGAAGAGGTTCAGCTCCTCGTCGGCCACATGGGAGCGGATCTCGGTCATCAGCTGCGCCATGAGCGTGTCGAACCGGGGGTCGTCGGCCTGACAGCCCTCCAGGTCCTTCATGATCTGCTCGGCCTTGGCGTGGTCCTCCAGCTCCTTGTCGGCCAGGGCGTCCCCGCCCGTCAGGTGCTCGCGCACCGCCGGGTACAAGTAGGCCTCCTCGGCGACCGAGTGACGGACCAGCTCGATCGTGGCCTGGTCGGCCAGGTTCTTGCGCTCGCTGGAACCGGGCGAAAGCGCCTCGATCCGGCCGAAGATCTCCTCGACCTCACGGTGGTCGGTGGTCAGCTCCTGGATGACGTTTCCGCCGTGACCCATCGTCGTACCTCCTGAGTGACACGCGGCGGCCCGTGAACGGCCGGCCGTCGTCCCGCCGGGTGCCCCGGGGACGGCGCGCTACACGGTCCGCTACGCTCCGTCAGCCCATCGGGTGGCAGGCGGCGGCCGTCCGGCCGCTCCGGGCAGCGCCGCCTCCCGCGGTCGTCCATGGTCCGGCCACCGACGGCCGCGCCCGGTGCGCCCACCGGGGTGGTGGTCCCACCCCCCGGACCGGCCTCCGGCACCGCCCTGGCCGCGAGTCGTCTGCAAGTCCTGAAGTCGTCTCGTGAAGCGGCCACTTGCCCGCCGTACAGCCGAATTGCGCGGGGCGGCGCCGCGCCGTGCGGACCGGTCCGGGGGTCAGTCGCGGCAGCTCCCGCCCCGGAGCGGCTCTCCGGGCGGTGGCCGGGCCCGGACGTCGCCGTGCGGGAGCCTTCCCGGCGTGATACGCGGGGCGCCGGAGTCGCGCGAGCACCCGTGATCCGGGAGAATCAGAATCCAACGCGTGAACCCAACTGGCAGGGGAACCCAGCTGCCAGTGCCGTCCAGCAAGCGGCGGCCGATCAGGGCGGTCCTCCGGACGAGCGGGGACCCGGCCCTCTCCTTCCCTTCTCTCCCAGCGGGCCGACGACGTCGGACCCGGCGACGCAGTTCGCGCCCATGCCCGGCCAGGGCGTCTGGCGAGGCGCGAACGACGTGGACGAAGGAACAGTCCCATGACTGCTGAGACACCGTTCTCCTGGCGGCGCGCCCTCGTGACCGGCGGTGCCGGTTTCCTCGGCTCCCATCTGTGCGAACGGCTGCTGGATTCGGGCGTCGAAGTCGACTGTGCCGACAACCTGGCCTGCGGGCGGCGCGAGAACGTCGCGCACCTGGAGGAGCGGCCCGGCTTCCGGTACGTGCACTGCGACGTCTGCGCGGCCGAGTGCACCGGACTGCTGCCGGGCCCCTACGACCTGGTACTGCACTTCGCCTGCCCGGCCTCACCCGCCGACTACCTGCGGATGCCGCTGGAGACGCTGGACGTCGGCAGCCTCGGCACCCGCAACGCGCTGACGATCGCCGAACGCCACGGCGCCCGCTTCCTGCTGGCCTCCACCTCCGAGGTGTACGGCGATCCGCTGGTGCACCCGCAGCACGAGGGCTACTGGGGCAACGTCAACCCGATCGGGCCGCGCAGTGTGTACGACGAGTCCAAGCGGTTCGGCGAGGCCCTGGTGACCGCGCACGCCGGCAGCAGGGGGACGAACGCCGGGATAGTACGACTGTTCAACACCTACGGGCCGCGCATGCGGGCTCATGACGGCCGCGCGGTACCGACGTTCATCTGCCAGGCCCTGGCCGGCGAACCGCTCACCGTGACCGGTGACGGCAGCCAGACCCGCTCGCTGTGCTACGTCGACGACACCGTCGACGGCATCCTGCGGGTGGCCGCCAGCCGCTCCGTACGGCCCGTCAACATCGGTGGCAGCGACGAGATCACCGTCGCCGACCTGGCCCGCCGGGTGGTCGCCCTGACCGGCTCCCGCTCGCCGATCGCGTTCATAGACCGGCCCGTGGACGATCCCGGCCGGCGCCGCCCCGACACCACCCTGGCGCGCGAGCTGCTCGGCTGGTCCCCGCAAGTCCCGTGGGAGGAGGGCCTGAAGCAGACCATCGCCTACTTCTCCGCCCTGCCCCCGGAACCGCTCTCGCGTGCGGAGGTCCCGGCCCCGCAGTCCTGACCCCCGCCCCCGGCCCTGGAGACAGCGCATGCACGTCCTCGGAATCAACGCACTCTTCCACGATCCCGCCGCCGCCCTCATCACCGACGGCACGGTCGTGGCGGCAGCGGAGGAGGAACGCTTCTCACGCCGCAAGCACGGCAAGCGGCCCGTTCCCTTCTCCGCCTGGGAGCTGCCCGAGCAGTCGGCCCGCTGGTGCCTGGCACAGGCCGGCCTCACCCCGTCCGACCTGGACGCCGTCGCCTACTCCTACGACCCGGCGCTCGCCCGCCCCGCCGAGCGGATGGGGCTGCACGACCCCTGGGACCACCTGCGGCAGGAGTACGCCCGCCGGGCCCCGGAATTCCTCGCCGAGGCCCTGCCCGGACTCGACCCGGCCAAGGTCAGGTTCGTCCCGCACCACGTGGCCCACGCCGCCTCCGCCGGGGCCGTCTCGCCGTACCCGGACTGCGCCGTCCTCGTCCTGGACGGCCGCGGCGAGTGCGGCTCCCACCTGGCCGGCCGCTACACCGGCCGCGAACTGACCGTCCTCGGCACCCAGGAACTGCCCGACTCCCTCGGCCTGTTCTACGAGGACCTCACCCAGCACCTCGGATTCCTGCGCAGCAGCGACGAGTTCAAGGTCATGGCCCTCGCCTCCCACGGCACCCCGCGCTTCGCCGGCCGGCTGCGCGAGTACGTCCACGCCGAGGACGGCGGCGGTTTCCGGGCCCGCCCGGTGCCCTGGGCGGATCTCGTCCCGCCGCGCCCCGCCGACGGCACCTGGGACCAGGACCACGCCGACCTCGCCGCCAGTGCCCAGCTCTGCCTGGAAGAAGCCATGCTGGCCCTCGCCCGGTGGCTGCGCGAGCGCACCGGTGAGGACGTGCTCGCCCTGGCCGGCGGTGTCGCGCTGAACTGCGTGGCCAACACGCGGCTGTGGCGGGACAGCGGCTTCGCACACGTGTGGGTGCAGCCGGCCGCCGGCGACGCCGGCACGGCCCTGGGCGCGGCGGCGCACGTCGCCGGGCAGAAGGACACCCTGGAGCCGATGCCGACCGCCGCCCTCGGCCGTGGCTGGAGCGACGCCGAGCTGCGGGAGCGGCTGGAACGGGCGGCCCTGCCGTACGAGGAGCCCGCCGACATCGCCGAGACGGCCGCCGAGGCGCTGGCCGCCGACGGCATCGTGGCCTGGTTCCAGGGCCGCAGCGAGTACGGGCCCCGCGCGCTCGGGCACCGCTCGCTGCTCGCCCACCCGGGCCGGGCCGCCAACCTGGAGCGGCTCAACGCCGTCAAGGGACGCGAGGAGTTCCGGCCCGTCGCGCCCATGGTCCTCGCCGAACGGGCGGGCGAGATCTTCGACGGGCCGCTGCCCAGCCCCCACATGCTGTTCGTGCACGAGGTGGCCCCCGACTGGAGGGCCCGCATCCCGGCCGTGGTCCACGTCGACGGCACGGCCCGCATCCAGACCGTGGACCGGGCCCAGGAGCCCCTGGTCGCCCGCATGATCGAGGGCTTCGAACGGCGCACCGGACTGCCGGTGGTGGTCAACACCAGCCTGAACACCGCCGGCCGCCCCATGGTCGACGACCCCGGGGACGCCCTGGAGTGCTTCGGCTCGGCCCCCGTGGACCTGCTGGTGCTCGGCCCGTTCGCGATCCGCCGCGGGAAGGCGTTCGCATGAGCGACGCACCCGCCTACACCGTTGTCGTCCCGACGATCGGCCGCCCCTGCCTCGCCGAGTGCCTGCGCGCGCTCGCCGCGGCCGGCGACCACCCGCCGCACGAGGTGGTCGTCGTGGACGACCGGCCCGCGGCCGACGGCGGCCTGCCGCTGGAGACGGCCGGGCAGCTGCTCGACCGCGTACGCACCCTGCGCACCGGCGGCCGGGGCCCGGCCGCCGCCCGCAACGCCGGCTGGCAGACCGTCCGTACGTCCTGGACGGTCTTCCTGGACGACGACGTCCAGGTGCTGCCCGACTGGTCCCGGCGGCTCGCCGAGGACCTGCGGGAGGCCGGCCCCGACATCGGCGGCATCCAGGGGCGGCTGCGGGTCCCCCTGCCACCGGACCGCCGGCCCACCGACTGGGAACGCACCACCAAGGGCCTGGAGAACGCCGCCTGGGCCACGGCCGACATGGCCTACCGCACCGAGGCCCTCGAACGGACCGGCGGCTTCGACGAACGCTTTCCGCGCGCCTTCCGCGAGGACGCCGACCTCGCGCTGCGCGTGCGGCGGGCCGGCTGGTCCCTGGTCCGGGGCGGGCGGGTCACCCGGCACCCGGTCCGCCCGGCCCACTGGTGGGCCTCGTTGCCCGCGCAGCGCGGCAACGCCGACGACGTCCTGATGAACCGGCTGCACGGCCGTGACTGGTGGGACCGCGCACAGGCGCCCCGCGGCCGGCTGCCCCGCCACCTCGTGGTCACGGCAGCCGCCCTCGCCGCCGCCTCCTGCGCCCTGACCGGGCGGCGCCGGGCGGCGACCGCCTGGGCGGCGCTGTGGACGCTGGGCACCGCCGAGTTCGCCCTCGCCCGCATCCTGCCCGGCCCGCGTACCGCCCGCGAGATCGCCGGGATGCTCGGCACCAGCGTGCTCATCCCGCCCCTCGCCGTCCGGCACTGGGTGCGCGGCGTCGTCCGCCACCGGCATGCCGAACCCCTGGGGGGTGCCTGGTGAGCGGGCTGTGCGCCGTTCTCTTCGACCGTGACGGCACCCTCGTGCAGGACGTGCCGTACAACGGCGACCCCGGCCGGGTCCGGCTGCTGCCGGGTGCCGCCGCGGCCGTCGCGCTGGCACGGTCCGCCGGGCTGCCGACCGCGGTCGTCAGCAACCAGTCCGGCATCGGCCGCGGCCTGCTCACCGTCGACCAGGTGCTCCGCGTCAACGAGCGTGCCGACGAGCTGCTGGGCGGACTGGACACCTGGGTGTTCTGCCCGCACGCCCCCGACGCGGGCTGCGCCTGCCGCAAACCCCGGCCCGGCCTGATCCGCACCGCCGCCGCCCGGCTGGGCGTCGAGACCGCCGGGTGCCTGGTGATCGGCGACATCGGCGCGGACGTGCTGGCCGCCCGCGCGGCGGGCGCCCGGGGCGTGCTCGTCCCGAACGCGGCCACGGCGCCGGCGGAGGTCGCGCGTTTCGCCATGGACAGCGCCCCCGACGTGCTCACCGCCGTGCGCGCGGCGCTGGCCGAGGCCGGTATCACGGCCGGGGGACGGACGTCCGTACGGACCACGGCCGCCGGCCGGTCCCGGACGCGGACACCCCGGTACGACACCACCGCTCCCGCGGCTCCCACGGCTTCCGCAGCCCGCAGCACCCCCACGACCACGGCCTCCACCGCCGCCCCTGCCGCCCCCGCCGCCCCCGAGGGCGAGCGGCCGTACGGTGCGGCGGCTGCCGCCAGCGAGCGGTCGTGCGACGTGGCGGGTCACGGGACTCCCTCGGGGAGGCGGTCGCGGTGAAGGCCCTCGTCGTCCGTCTCGACAGCTTCGGTGACGTCCTGCTCGCCGGCCCCGCCGTACGCGCCGTCGCCGCCCACGCCTCCCACGTCACGATGCTCTGCGGTCCGCGCGGCGCGGACGCCGCCCGGCTGCTGCCCGGCGTCGACGAGGTGCTGGAGTGGGCGGCGCCCTGGGAGGGCTTCGACCCGCCCCCGGTCGTCCCGGCGGACGTCGACGCCCTGCTGGAACGGCTGCGCGCCGGCGCCTACGACACCGCGCTCGTCCTCACCTCCTTCCACCAGAGCCCGTTGCCCACCGCGCTGCTGCTGCGGCTCGCGGGCATCGGCCGGATCGGCGCCGACAGCGTCGACCACCCCGGCCGGCTGCTCGACGTACGCCACCGGCGGCAGGCCGGCCGGCACGAGGCCGAGGCGGCCCTGGAGACGGCCGCCGCCCTGGGCTTCCCGCTCCCCGCCCAGGACGACGGCCGGCTGCTCGTGCTGCCTCCTCCGGACACCGGCAGCCTCACCGGCCACGGCCCCTACGTCGTCCTGCACCCCGGCGCCAGCGCCCCAGCCCGCGCCTGGAGCCCGCACCGCTGCGCGGAGGCCGTCGCCCTGCTCACCGACGCCGGGCACCGCGTCGTCGTCACCGGCGGCCCCGGCGAGAGGGCCCTGACCCGGCAGGTGAGCGGCGACCTCGCCGTGGACCTCGGCGGCCGCACCTCCCCCCGCACCCTTGCCGGTGTGCTGCGCATGGCCGACGCGGTGATCAGCGCCAACACCGGCCCCGCCCACCTCGCCGCCGCCGTCGGCACCCCGGTGGTCTCACTGTTCGCGCCGGTCGTGCCGGCCGGCCGCTGGGCGCCGTACGGCGTCCCCGTCATCCTGCTCGGCGACCAGTCGGCGCCCTGCGCGGACACCCGGGCCCTCACCTGCCCCGTGCCCGGCCACCCCTGCCTCGACGAGGTCACCGGGCAGGACGTGGTGCGCGCGGTGCACAAGCTCATCCAGGAGCGGCACTCATGAACATCCTCGTCTGGCACGTGCACGGATCCTGGCTCACCGCCTTCGTGCGGGGCCCGCACACCTACCTGGTCCCGGTCACCGGGGACCGCGGCCCCGACGGGCTCGGCCGGGCCGTCACCTGGGACTGGCCCGCGACCGTCCGGGAACGCGCCCCCGGGGAACTGCGGGACAGCGACATCGACCTGATGGTCCTGCAACGCCCCCACGAGATCGACCTGGCCGCGCGCTGGACCGGCCGCAGGCCGGGCGTGGACGTCCCCGCCGTGTACGTCGAGCACAACACCCCCGACGCCTCACCCGAGCGGCAGCTCCACCCGCTGGCCGGACAGTCCCGGATCCCGGTCGTGCACGTCACCCACTTCAACCGGCTGATGTGGGACAACGGCCGGGCCCCGACCGAGGTCGTCGAGCACGGCATCGTCGACCCCGGCCCGCTCTGGACCGGCACCGAGCGGCGCGCGGCCGTCGTGGTCAACGAACCCGTGCGCAGGGGCCGTACCACCGGCACCGACCTGCTGCCCCGGTTCGCCCGCTCCGCGCCCCTGGACGTCTTCGGTATGCGCGCCGGAGGACTCGCCGAGCACCTCGGCCTGCCGCCCGGCCGCTGCCGCACCCGGGACCTCCCGCAGCACGAACTGCACCGCGAGATGGCCCGCTGCCGTCTCTACCTGCACCCCGTGCGCTGGACCTCGCTGGGCCTGTCCCTGCTGGAGGCCATGTTCCTCGGCATGCCCGTGGTCGCCCTGGACACCACCGAGGTCCGCGAGGCCGTACCCGACGGCGCCGGGGTGGTCTCGAACCGCCTCGACGTACTGGAGGACGCCGTACGGGCCCTCCTCGCCGAACCCGAGCTGGCCCGCCGCACCGGCGCGGCGGCCCGGGCGGCGGCCCAGGCCCGCTACGGAGAGCGGCGCTTCCTGGAGGACTGGGAACGCCTGATCAAGGAGGTCACCCGATGAGCCGCATTCCGCACACGGCCGGGCGCGTCGCCATGGTCTCCGAGCACGCCAGCCCGCTGGCCGCGCTCGGCGGACCGGACGCGGGCGGCCAGAACGTGTACGTGGCGCAGGTCGCCCGGCAGCTCGCCAGAAAGGGATACCGGGTCACGGTGTACACCCGGCGGGACTCGGCGGGCCTGCCGGACCGGGTGACCCTCATCGACGGCGTCCAGGTCGTGCACGTGCCCGCCGGGCCGCCCGCGCCCGTCCCCAAGGACGAACTCCTGCCGCACATGGCCGAGTTCGGGGACTTCCTGGCCCGGCACTGGACACAGAGCCCGCCCGACGTGGTCCATGCCCACTTCTGGATGTCGGGCCTGGCCGCCCTGGCCGGCTCCCGGGAACTCGGCATCCCCGTCGTGCAGACCTACCACGCGCTCGGCACGGTCAAGCAGCGCTACCAGGGCAGCGCCGACACCAGCCCGCCGCAACGCCTCGCCATCGAGGAGGCCATCGGCCACGAGTGCACCCGGATCATCGCCACGTGCAGCGACGAGGTGGCCGAACTGAAGGCCATGGGGCTGCCGGAGGACCGGATCAGCGTGGTGCCCTGCGGAGTCGACCCCGACCAGTTCGCGCCCGTCGGCCGCCCGCGCCGGGCCGGCACCCGCCGACGGCTGCTGGCCGTCGGCCGGCTCGTCCCCCGCAAGGGGTACGACCGCGCCATCCACGCCCTGGCCGGCGTCCCCGACGCGGAACTCCTCATCGCCGGCGGCCCCGAGGCCGACCTGCTCGGCACCGAACCCGAGGCCGCGCGCCTGTACGGCATAGCCGCCGAACTCGGGGTGTCCGACCGGGTCACCCTGCTCGGCGGTGTCAGCCGGGCCCGCATGCCCCGGCTGATGTCCAGCGCCGACCTGGTGCTGTCGCTGCCCCGGTACGAGCCGTTCGGCATCGTCCCGCTGGAGGCCATGGCCTGCGCCACCCCGGTCGTCGCCACCGCCGTCGGCGGCCAGCTCGACACCGTCGTGGACGGCACCACCGGCGTCCTCGTCCCGGCCGACGACGGACACGACCTCGGCGCGGTCGTCCGCACCCTCCTCGCCGACCCCGACCGGCTCGCCCGGTACGGAGCCGCCGGCCGCGAACGGGTCCTCGGCCACTACACCTGGGACCGGGTCACCGACGGCGTGGCCGGGGTGTACGGCGCCGTGTCCTCCGTCCGCTCGCTCTCGGGAGTCCTCCGATGAAGACCGCCACGGGCACCACGCACGGAACCGCCGCCACCGACACCACCCACTGCGACGACCTGATGAAGGCGCTCAAGGCGTTCCGCGACCGCGGTCCGCTCCTCGAACGCTGGGGCACCGACCTCGCCCACCGGCTGGGCTCCGGCGCCCGGCTGCTCGTCGCGGGCAACGGCGGCAGCGCCGCGCAGGCACAGCACCTCACCGCCGAACTCGTGGGCCGCTACCGCGAGGACCGGCCGCCGTTCTCCGCGGTCGCCCTGCACGCCGACACCTCATCCACCACCGCGATCGCCAACGACTACGGTGTCCAGGAGGTGTTCGCCCGCCAGACCGCCGCCCACGGCCGTCCCGGAGACGTCCTGCTGCTGCTGTCCACCAGCGGAGCGAGCGCCAACCTGCTGGCCGCCGCCGAGCGTGCCCGCCACATGGGCATGACGGTGTGGGCGCTGACCGGACGGGCCCCCAATCCGCTGCACCTCGGCGCGGACGAGGCCCTGTGCGTCGACGCCCCCGTCGCCGCCACCGTCCAGGAACTGCACCTGGTCGCCGTGCACATGCTGTGCGAGGCCTTCGACCGGGCCGTCGAGCGCGGCGAGGCCGACCACCGGGCCGACGGCGACGGCAACGACGGCAAGCCCGCGGCCGACGTCAGGCCGGGCGTCGTCGGCCGGCTGGTGGGCCGCGCCCGCACCGTCGGCCGTGCCGCGTCCGGCGCGCCCGTAGCCCCCACGGAGGGACACGCGTGAACGCCTCGCACACACCCCTGGTCGTCGTGGGCGACGCCCTGCTCGACCACGATCTGTGCGGCCGGGCCGAACGCCTGGCCCCGGACGCCCCCGTGCCCGTCGTCCACGGCACCCGGCGCAGCTCCCGTCCCGGCGGAGCCGCCCTCGCCGCCTGCCTCGCGGCGGGTGACGGACGCCCCGTCACCCTGGTCACCGCCCTCGGCACGGACCCCGCCAGCGACACCCTGCGCGAGCTGCTGGCCGGCCGGGTCCACCTGGTCGAGGTGCCGCTGGAGGGCAGCCTCAGCAGCAAGACCCGGGTCCTGGCGGGAGACCGGCCGCTGCTGCGCCTCGACGACGGCGAGGGACGCGCCCGCGAGGCGACCCGGGAGGCGGTGTCCACGGTCGCGGCGGCCGACGGCGTCCTCGTCGCCGACTACGGCCGCGGCACCGCCGACGTCCTGCGGGACGCGCTGACCCACACCGCGGCGCCCGTCGTCTGGGACCCCCACGTCCGCGGCCGGGCCCCCGTACCCGGCGTCCGCCTGGTCACCCCCTCGGCACAGGAGGCGCGCGCCTTCGCCCGGCAGCCGGCCGACGGCGACGACGCCGGCGACACGGCCGGACTGCGCACCGCCGCCCGGGACGCCCGCGCCCTGGTCGCCGCCTGGCAGGCGCAGGCCGTCGCCGTGACCCTCGGCGAGCGCGGCGCCCTCCTCTCCCACGGTGACACGCCGCTGCTCGTGCCGACCCCGGCCGCCGCCTCCGGCGACCCCTGCGGCGCCGGCGACCGGTTCGCCTCCGCCGCCGCCGGTCTGCTCGCCGACGGTGCCCTCACCGAGGCCGCCGTCCAGGCCGCGGTCCACGCCGCCACCCGCTACGTCGCCGAGGGCGGCGCCCGCGCGGTCGCCGGCCCGGAGCGGCCCGAGCCGGCCGCCGGGGCCCCGGCCGACGGTGACACCACCGCCGACGCCGTGCGCACCGCCACCCGTGTCCGGGCCGCGGGCGGCACCGTCGTCGCCGCGGGCGGCTGCTTCGACCTGCTGCACGCCGGGCACGTCGCCCTGCTCCAGGCCGCCCGCCGGGCCGGCGAGTGCCTGATCGTCTGCGTCAACTCCGACGACTCGGTACGCCGCCGCAAGGGCGACGGCCGGCCCCTCGTCCCGGCCGCCGACCGGGTGCGGGTGCTGCGCGCCCTGGAGTGCGTGGACGCGGTCGCCGTCTTCGACGAGGACACCCCCGAACGCATCCTCGGCGAACTCCGCCCGCACATCTGGGCCAAGGGCGGCGACTACGCCCGGACCCGGCTGCCCGAACAGCCCCTCGTGGAGAGCTGGGGCGGCCAGGTCCTGCTCCTGCCCTACCTCGACGGCCGCTCCACCACCGTCCTGGCCCGCCGCGCGGCCCGAACCCCCGCCCCGGGCACCCCGAGGTGACCCCCACGACCCGTCTCCGCGCCCCGCACACGCCCGCCCCGCCGGGCCCTGCGCGCACGGCCGGCCCGCCGGGAGGCTTCGGCGCCTGCCGTCGGACGGGAGAGGCGGCCACCGCAGGGTTCCGGCGCAACACCATGCGCAGTCGGCCCGGCGCCCGGCGACGGACCCGGCCTGCCGGGACGTCGGTGCCTCGGCGGCCGCCGCAGGCCGGGAGCCGGCCGGCGGGCGCCCGCCACAGAGCCCGGGCGCAGGCAGCCCCGCGCCTGGGAGGTCCACCTCACCGGATCGCCCGGTGGCCGGTGGGCGGATGCCGGTGCAGGCCCGGCCGTACACGGCGATCGCCGCCACCCGCCGTCCGCCGGATCCACGTCCCCGTCCACCACCCCGGCCTCGTCCTCGTCCCCGACCCCGCAGGACACACGTCCCCGTCCGCCGGAGGATCTCCTCGGTGAGCACTGAGCACTTCGCGAGCCCCCCCGACGCGCCACGCGTCCTGGTCCTGCGTGCGCTGGGCCTCGGTGACCTGCTGGCCGGCGTGCCCGCGCTGCGCGGTGTCCGCCGGGCCTTTCCCGGGCACCGGGTCGTCCTCGCCCAGCCGCCGGGCCTGACCGAACTCGCCCTGGCCACCGGGGCGGTCGACGCCGTGTTCCCGGCCGAGGCACCCGGCCGCGCGGTCCCGGCGCTCACCCACTGGTCCGGCCCGCCTCCCGACGTGGCCGTCGACCTGCACGGCAACGGCCCCGAGAGCCGTGACGCGCTGGCCGCCCTGCGTCCGGGCCGGCTCCTCGCGCACGCCTGCCCGGACGGGCCGCCGTGGTCGGCACAGCTCAACGAACGCGACCGCTGGTGCGCCTTCCTGCACGGCTACGGCATCCCGGCCGACCCCCTCGACCTGCGGCTGCCCCGGCCCGCCACGCCGTCCCCGGCCCCGGGCGCGGTCGTCGTGCACCCGGGGGCCGCCTCGGGCTCGCGCCGCTGGCCGGGGGAGCGGTTCGCCGCCGTCGTACGGTGCCTGCGGGCGGCCGGACACCACGTGGTCCTCACCGGCGGCCCCGGTGAGGACGCCCTGGTCCGCTCGGTCGCCGAACGCGGGGGTCAGCGCGCCGGTGACGTGCTGACCGGCGGCCTGCCGTTCGCCCGGCTGTCCGCGCTGGTCGCCGAGGCGTCCCTGGTGCTCAGCGGCGACACGGGCCTCGCCCATCTCGCGGTGGCCCACGGCACCCGCTCGGTCACCCTGTTCGGGCCGGTCTCCCCGCGTCTGTGGGGGCCGCCACCCGGCCCGGACCACCTCGCGCTGTGGAAACCCGGTCCGCCCGGCGACCCGCACGGCCGCACCCCGGACGCCCGCCTGCTGCGCGTCCGCACCGGCGAGGTCGCCGCGGCCTGTCTGACGCTGCTGCGGGACGCCCGCGGCCGGCAGCGGCAGGACGGGGAGGCGGCGCATGTGCACTGACCAGGCACCCGGCCGCGCCCGCACGACGCCCGCCGACGGCGAACCCCGGGTCACCGTGGCCGTCATCACCCGGGACCGCAGCGCCAGTCTGCTGCGCACCCTGGACGCCCTGGCCGCGCTGCCCGAGCGGCCACCGGTCATCGTCGTCGACAACTCCCGCGACGACACCACGTACCGGGCCGTGTCCGGCCACCCGGCGATCACCCGCCTGCTGCGGCCCGCCGCCAACACCGGGGCGCTCGGCCGTAACCTGGCCGCCCGGCACGCCCGCACCCCCTACGTCGCCTTCTGCGACGACGACTCCTGGTGGGAGCCGGGCAGCCTCGCCCGGGCCGCCGACCTCCTGGACCGCCACCCCCGGCTCGGTCTGCTCGCCGCCCGCACCCTCGTCGGCCCCGAGGCCACCGAGGACCCGCTCAACGCCGTACTCGCCGCCTCACCCCTGCCGCCCGAGCCGGACCTGCCCGGCCGCCCGGTGCTGGGTTTCCTCGGCTGCGCCTGCGTGGTCCGCCGGGAGGCCTTCCTCGGCGTCGGCGGCTACCACCCGCTGCTCTTCTTCGGCGGTGAGGAGACCCTGCTCGCCTACGACCTCGCCGCCGCCGGCTGGGGCGTCACCTACGAGCCCTCCCTCAGCGCCTGCCACCACCCCGAGGACCACGGCCGCACCGGCCGCTCCTCCCTCGTCCGGCGCAACCACGTGCTCACCCTCTTCCTGCGCCGCCCCTGGCCGGTCGCCCTGCGTGCCGGCACCGGCCTCGCACTGGCCGCCGCGGCCGGCCGTCCCGGCGCACGCAGCGCCCTGAAGGAGACACTCACCCGGTTCCCGGCCGCCCTCGCCCGCCGCCGAACCCTGCCGCCGCACGTCGAACGCGCCGCCCGCCTGCTCGACCGGGAGCCGGCCGGCGGCCTGAGGAAAGGCGCCCCGCGATGACCAGTACCACCACGCCCGACGCCCGCGCCCGTACCGTCCCCGACGACCGCACGACCGTCGTCCTGATCACCCGCAACCGCCGTGACGAACTGCTGCGCACCCTCGCCCTGCTGCGCCGGCTGCCCGAGCGTCCGCCGGTGATCGTCACCGACAACGGCTCCACCGACGGCACCGCCGAAGCCGTCGCCCGCGACTTCCCCGAGATGACCCTGCTGCGCCCCGGCCGCAACCTCGGTGCCATCGGCCGCAACCTGGCCGTCCAGCGGGTCCGCACCCCCTACGTCGCCTTCTGCGACGACGACACCTGGTGGGAGCCGGGCAGCCTCGCCCGGGCCGCCGACCTGCTCGGCCCCCGGCCCCGGCTCGCGGCCGTCACCGCGCGGATCGTCGTGGAACCGGACGGCACCGAGGACCCGGTCGTACGCGAACTGCGCGAGTCCCCGCTGTCCGGCCCCGACTGGCTGCCCGGCCCCGCCCTCGGTTCCTTTCTCGCCGCCGCCACCGTGCTGCGCACCGAGGCCTTCCGCGCCGGCGGCGGCTTCCACCCCGGGCTGTGGATCGGCGGGGAGGAGGAGCTGCTCGCCTGCGACCTGCTGCGCCAGGGCTGGTGGCTGGCCTACGCCGAGGACCTCACCGTCCACCACCAGGCTTCCGTGCTGCGCGACAGCACGGTCCGGCGCGTCCTCGGGCTGCGCAACACGCTGTGGTTCACCTGGCTGCGCCGCCCGCTGCTGCCGGCGCTGCGCCGCACCGGGCACCTCGCGCGGACCGTGCCCCGGGACGTCGCCTCCGTCCGCGCGTTCGCGCACGCCGCCGCCGGGCTGCCGTGGGTGCTGCGCCACCGCGACCCCGTACCACCGGAGCTGGAGCACCGGCTGGCCGCGCTGGAGCGGGCCCGCAGGGACTCACTCGCCCGGCGGTACGTCGGCTGAGTTTCGCGACGTGCGACACGCCAGGGTGACGTCGTTGCGCCGGCCGACGGGCGCGGGCACAGTGAATCCCCCGGTCAGGACGCGGCCGGCTGCTCCTCCCGCCCCGCTCAGGAAGCCCGGTCCCATGGAATCCCGATCACTCACGGACAGCGGTCAGCCGTCCCCGGCCCGCGTCCGCCCCGGCGGTCCCGCCCCGCTGCTCCTCCAGACCGTGCACGAGTACCGCCCCGGGCTCGGTGCCATCAGCGTCCTGAAGGCCCGGGGCACGGTGGACGACTCCAACGCCCGGCAGTTCGCCGAGGCCCTCGCCGAGCACGTCGGCCACGCCGCCCAGGCCGCGGAACATCCCCTCCTGGATCTGACCGAGGTGTATTTCGCCTGCGCCGCCGCGATGCGCTCCCTGGACCGGGCGACCGGCCCCCTCGCCCGTGCCGGCCGCGCCCTGGCCGTCGTACAGCCCCGCCCGCACGTGCGGGAGGCCCTGACGAACGCCGGTCTGCCGGGCGTGCGCGTGCACGCCACGCTGGCCTCCGCCCTGCACACCCTGCGCGCTCTGCATCCCCCGCAGCCCCTGGCGGACCGGGGACCGGCCCGCGCGGAGCCCGGCGGCCCCGCGTAGCGCACGCGTCCGAGTGGATGCCCGAGCCGGTGCCCGTGCCCCCCCGCGGAGGGCGGTGCGGTTGAGGGCCGCGAGCCTGGCGTGCAAGGTGGTGCAACGGTCAGGAAGAGGCCGAACGATCACTGGGTGACGTCCTTTCTGGGGGATGCCATGAAACCCTCTTCCGCCCGGCCGGCCGCTCCGGCTCCCCTCGTCATCGACTCCTCCGTCGTGGAGGGGCCGCCCGCCGAGGGCGCCCTGCTGCTGCGCATGTCGGGCACGCTGGACGCCGACGGAGCCCAGGCCTGGTCCGACGCGCTGCGCGGCCACCTCAAGCGGGCGGACCGCGCCGGGCTGCGTCCCGTCCTCGACATGGCGCACGTGCAACTCGGCGGCGCCGCGGTGCTGCGCACGCTCAGCGAGACGGCCCGGGCCCGCGCCGGACGCCCCGAGCTGATCATCGTCCGCGCCCGGCCCGGTGTACGCGAGGCGGTGCACCTGGCCCGCCTGAACGGCGTCCGGCTGTACGCCACCCTCGACGAGGCCCTGCGCGAACTGGCCGGCACCGCCCCCGCGGCGGAGGAGCCGCCCGTCTGGCGCTCGCAGCTGACGGACCCGCTGCGGCCCTCGTACGAGGACCTGCGCCAGGAGGTCCGCGCGCTGCGCGCCCGGGTGCGCACGGCACCGGTGATCGGCATGGCACAGGGCGCGCTCATGGCCCGCTACGGCCTGCCGGACCCCGGCAGCGCCTTCCGGGTGCTCCGGGACGCCTCCCAGCGGTTCAACGTGCCGCTGCGCGTCCTGGCCTCCGCCGTGGTGGTGGCCAGGCCCCCGGACGGCGAGGTGTGGTTCCCCGGCCGCCGCTCCCTGCCCGCGCCGCAGCTGCGGATCCTGGCCCGCGCCGGTCGCGACCCCCGCTGCCGGCGGCGGATGATCGACGCCGTGCTGCACGAGGCGCTGGCCATCGGGCGGGCGCCCGCCGGGTATGTGCGTTGCGTGGACCCGGCAGCCGACGCGCTGGCCCTGGAGGCCCGCCACGGCTGTGCGGAAACGTTCCTGGACCACCTCGAGCGCGGCGGGGCCGACACCGACACGGCAGCCCGGACCGGTAACCGCCCGGTGAGCGTGCCCGACGTCGCCGCCGAGCCGCTGCTCCGTGACGACTTCCGGCGCGCCCTGCTGACCTCCGGCATCCGCGCCCTCCACAGCATCCCGGTGCTGTCTCCCGCCGGCCCGTGCACCGGCGTGATCACCGTGCACTGGCCCGAGGCCGGACACCGGCCGACCACCTCCGAGGCCGGAGCCTTCGCCCAGCTGGCCGCCGACACGTCGGCCTGGCTGAGCTGGTACCACCGCTCGGTCCTCCTGGACGCCCTCGAACATCTCCACGGGGCGCTGACCGGCGGCGCGCCCGCCGTGCGGCAGCCCGGCCACGGGTGACCGGACGGAAGCCCGGCCGGTCACGGGAGCGGCACCACAGGCGGAGACCTCCCCGGAGGCAGGACGCTAGGCTCCGGGGTATGCGGATCTCCGTCTCCTCCGACATGGACGAACCCGTGGCCCGGCTCCTGGTGGCCGAGCTGCGGCGCCGTGGCCACGACGTCCGGGAACACGGCGCTCTGCGGCCCGGGGCCGACACGCAGTGGGCCGCCTGCTCGGAGGCCGCCGCCCGGGACGTGGCCGAGGACGCGGCCGACCAGGCGGTGGTGTGCTGCTGGACCGGCACCGGCGCCTCCATCGCGGCCAACAAGGTGCCGAGTGTACGGGCCGCCCTGTGCACGGACGCCGCCACGGCGGACGGCGCGCGCCGCTGGAACGACGCCAACGTCCTCGCCCTGAGTCTGCGCCTGACCTCCGAGCCGGTGCTGAAGGAGATCCTGGACGCCTGGTTCGCCGCGGAACCCAGCCAGGACGCGGAGGACCGGCAGAACGTGGCCCGCGTCGGCCGTCTGGACGCCGCCCGGAAGGGTTCCTAGGGTCTTTCGCTCGAACGAGAGGGCCCAGGCCCTCTCGTTCGGATCATGCCGGGCTCGCGGGTCCTGGCACCGCGCCTCGCCGCGTTGTCGTCGGTTGCCATGGCTCCGCCATGGCGCCCTCCTCCGCCGTGCGATGCACGGCACCAGGACCCGCTCCCTGATCCGGCCCGATCCGAACGAAAGACCCTAGGGGCGCAGGCGGTTTGGCGCGGGCCGGGGGCCGGTGAGCGGGTCGGGCTCCGCGGGGAGCCGGGCCCGTGGGCTTCAGTGGGCGCCGAGCCCGCCGCCGCCGAACGAGCCGCTGGACCCTCTGCTCCAGCGCGGGCGCTCCTCCGACTCGCTCGGCTGGGAGTCCATGTTGGTGAGCTCGTACGGCGTGAGCGGGCGACCGCCCTTGGGGCACTGCGGCACCTCCGCGGACTCCCTGTTCTGCCGGACCTCGTGGACGGCCCCCTCGGGCGGCAGTTTGGGCTGTTCCTCGGGGCGCGGGCGCGGCGGCTCGCGGTACTTGACGCGGGAGGTCATCCAGAAGCCGCCGCCGAGCAGCGCCAGGAGGGCCACGGCCACGATGAACAGGAACAGGCTCATCAGGCCGCTCGCCGCGGCCAACTGCATCGATGCGGTGTTCATAGAACAGAAGTACCCCTGACGAACAGGTGTGAATCCGGACAAGACGGATGGTTGTGGATGGATGTCGGTGAATCCGCCACCGGCTCGGGGCGCACGCCTCGCCACCGGTGCACGACAGCGGTCTCCGCCGGTCCGTGACACCGGTCCCCGTCGGGCGCCGGGAGCCGGTCCGCCGTCGGTCCCGGAACCTGGTTTGCGCCCGTCCGGCCCGGCTACCCGCACGGTGTGACACCGCCGACCTCGCAGCAGCAGCTCTACCGGTTCCTGGAGGACCGCTTCACCTGTGCGCAGGCGTGCACGGAGTGCGCCCGGACCTGCGCGGTGCGGGCGAGCCTCGTCGAACCGGACGGCACCGAGCGCCAGGAACGCGTGCGCCGGCTCGGCATCATGTGCGCCGAGGTGTGCGACGCCACCTGCCGGGTGCTGTGTGAGGAGAACCGTCAGGACGAGGAGGCCCTCCGCGTCCGGGTGGAGTGGTGCCGCTCGGTGTGCCTGGAGTGCGCGAACGCCTTCGACGAACACCCCGGAGCCGAGCCGGCCGCGGCCGTGTGCCGGGGCTGCGCCGACGCCTGCGCGGGCTTCCTGGAAATGCTGACGTGAGCGCCCCGGACCCCCTGGGTCCCCGCATGATCGGCGTCAACGTGTGAAACGCGTTCCACTGCGTGCGTTCGCGTGTTACGAAGAACCATGTCCGCGAACGAGGGAACCCGCGCGTACGACGCCGTGATCGTCGGCGGTGGCCACAACGGCCTGGTCGCCGCCGCGTACCTGGCCCGGGCCGGCCGCTCGGTACTGGTGCTGGAGCGACGGGACCACACCGGCGGCGCCGCCGTCTCCACGCGCCCCTTCGCCGGACTCGACGCCCGGCTGTCGCGCTACTCCTACCTGGTCAGCCTGCTCCCGCCCAAGATCGTGCGCGACCTCGGGCTCGACTTCCGCGTCCGCAGCCGCGCCATCTCCTCGTACACGCCCACCGAGCGGGAGGGACGGCCGACCGGACTCCTCGTCGGCGGTGGCGAGCAGCGCACCCGGGAGGCCTTCGCCCGGCTGACCGGCGGCGACCGCGAGTACGAGGCCTGGCAGCGCTTCTACGACATGACCGGCCGCGTCGCCCGGAGCGTCTTCCCGACGCTCACCGAGCCGCTGCCCACCCGCGACGAGCTGCGCCGCCGCATCGACGACGAGGCCGCCTGGCGAGCCCTGTTCGAGGAGCCGGTGGGCGTCGCCGTCGAGGACACCTTCCACGACGACCTGGTCCGGGGTGTCGTCCTCACCGACGCGCTGATCGGCACCTTCGCCGACGCCCACGACCCCTCCCTCGCCCAGAACCGCTGCTTCCTCTACCACGTCATCGGCGGCGGCACCGGAGCCTGGGACGTGCCCGTCGGCGGCATGGGCGCGCTGACCGACGCACTGGCCGCCGCCGCCCGCGCGGCCGGCGCCAGGATAGCGACCGGCCACGAGGCGGTCCGGATCCACTGCGACGGACACGCCGCCGAGGTCGCCTACCGCACCCGGGACGGCGAGGGTGTCGCCGCCGCCCGGCACGTCCTGGTGAACGCCTCCCCGCAGGAGCTGGCCGCGCTCACCGGCGACCCGGCACCCGAACCCGCCGAAGGCGCCCAGCTCAAGGTCAACATGCTGCTCACCCGGCTGCCCAGGCTGCGCGATCTGGGCGTGGACCCCCGCGAGGCCTTCGCCGGCACCTTCCACATCGCCGAGGGATACCGCCAGCTGGCCACCGCTCACGCCCAGGCCGCCGCCGGCGAACTCCCTGCCGCGCCGCCCTCGGAGATCTACTGCCACTCGCTGACCGACCCCACGATCCTCGGCCCGGATCTGGCGGAGCGCGGCTTCCAGACCCTCACCCTGTTCGGCCTGCACACCCCGGCCCGGCTCTTCGACCGGGACAACGACGCCGTGCGCGAGGAGCTGCTGAAGGCCACCCTCGCCCAGCTCGACGCCCACCTCGCCGAACCGCTCGCCGACTGCGTGGCCACCGACGCCGACGGCCGGCCCTGCATCGAGGCGAAGACCCCGCTCGACCTCGAACGGGACCTGCGGTTGCCGGGAGGCCACATCTTCCACCGGGACCTGTCCTGGCCGTACGCCCAGCAGGAGACGGGCCGTTGGGGCGTGGAGACCGGGCAGGCCGGTGTCCTGCTGTGCGGCGCGGGCGCGGTGCGCGGGGGAGGGGTGAGCGGCGTACCGGGGCACAACGCGGCGATGGCGGTGCTGGAGGACAGCGCCTGAGGTGGCGGACCGGTAGCGGGCGGTACCTGAGGCGGCGGACCGGGGGCGCACGGCCCGGACCGGGCGCGGCCACGCGGCGCGCAGGCCCGGCTTCGTCACCTGGCTGTCCCGCGACCCCTACGGCGGTCTCCGCGCGTGGCGACTGCCGGAACCCTGCCGGTCGGGCGGCCCGCCACGTGGAAGGGGCCGGCGGCGGTCGCGGTGCCGTCGGCGGTCGCGGTGCCGGCGGTGACGAGTCCGAGTACCGTGCGTGCGTCCGGCAGCCCTGCGCCCCCGGCCCCGGATGCTTGACCGGCGCGACCGGCGGCCCGAGGATCGGCTGTCATGACGCAGGGACACGGCAGCACGGTCGACGGGGTGCTGCGGCGCAGCGCCCGCCGCACCCCGGCGCGCGTCGCGGTGGAGTACGGCGAGCGCGGATGGACGTACGGGGAACTCGACGACGCCGTCTCCCGCGCGGCCTCGCTCCTGCGCGCCGAGGGCGTCGCACCCGGCGACCGGGTCGCCGCCTACGGCCACAACTCCGACGCCTATCTGATCGCCTTCCTCGCCTGCGCCCGCGCGGGCCTGGTCCATGTGCCGGTCAACCACAGCCTCACCGGAGCCGACCTGGCCTACCTCCTCGGCCAGTCGGGCAGCGCCCTGGTGCTCGCCGACCCGGACCTGGCCGGCCGCCTCCCGCAGGACACGCGGGTGCTGACGCTGCGGGACACGGACGACTCGCTGCTGACCCGGCTCCCGGAGGCACCGCCGTACGACGGCCCCGAACCCCGCACCGAGGACCTGGTGCAGCTGCTGTACACCTCCGGGACGACCGCCCTGCCCAAGGGCGCGATGATGACCCACCGCGCCCTGGTGCACGAGTACCTCAGCGCGATCACGGCCCTCGACCTCAGCGCCGGTGACCGTCCGGTGCACGCCCTGCCGCTCTACCACTCGGCGCAGCTGCACGTGTTCCTGCTGCCCTCCCTCGCGGTCGGCGCGACCAACGTCATCCTGGACGCGCCCGACGGGGACCGGCTGTTCGACCTGATCGAAACCGGCCGCGTGGACAGCCTGTTCGCGCCGCCCACGGTGTGGATCGGCCTGGCCGGCCGGCCCGACTTCGCCACCCGCGACCTCGGCGGCCTGCGCAAGGCGTACTACGGCGCGTCCGTCATGCCGGTCCCCGTGCTGGAGCGGCTGCGACGGCACCTGCCGCGACTCGCCTTCTACAACTGCTTCGGGCAGAGCGAGATCGGCCCCCTGGCCACCGTTCTCGGCCCCGACGAGCACGAGGGACGGCTGGAATCCTGCGGCCGGACCGTGCTGTTCGTGGACGCCCGGGTCGTGGACGAGAACGGCGCCGACGTGCCGGCCGGCACGCCCGGTGAGATCGTCTACCGGTCACCGCAGTTGTGCGAGGGCTACTGGGACAGGCCCGAGGAGACGGCCGAGGCCTTCCGCGACGGCTGGTTCCACTCCGGCGACCTCGCCGTGCGCGACCCCGACGGCTACTTCACCATCGTGGACCGGGTGAAGGACGTCATCAACTCCGGTGGCGTGCTGGTGGCCTCCCGCCAGGTCGAGGACGCCCTCTACACCCACGAGGCGGTCGCCGAGGCCGCCGTGATCGGTCTGCCCGACGAGCGGTGGATCGAGGCCGTCACGGCCGTCGTCGTTCCGCGCGGCGAGGTCACCGGGGACCAGCTCATCGCGCACGTGAAAGAGCGGCTGACACCGTTCAAGGCGCCCAAGCGGGTGCTGTTCGTGGACGAGCTGCCGCGCAACGCGAGCGGCAAGATCCTCAAACGCGAACTCCGCGACCGCTTCAGCGCCTGACCGGGTTCCGCGCCGCCCGGCCCGACGGCGACAGCACGCCGGCCGGCGACCACGGGAACCGTCATGACCTGGCAGTACGGGCCGGCGCCGGCGTCCCGGATCACGTCGACGCGTGTCCGGCATCCCGTGGCCGCAGGTCCACGATGCGACGGATCTTCCCCACCGACCGCTCCAGTGACTCCGGCTCCACGATCTCCACACCGACCGACACCCCGACGCCGTCCCTGACCGCCGCGACGATCGACCGGGCCGCCGCCTCCCGTACCTTCGGCGTCGCGCCCGGGCGGGCCTCGGCCCGGACGGTCAGCGCATCGAGACGGCCCTCCCGGGTGAGGCGCAGCTGGAAGTGCGGCGCCACGCCGGGCGTGCGCAGCACGATCTCCTCGATCTGGGTCGGGAACAGGTTGACCCCGCGCAGGATCACCATGTCGTCACTGCGCCCGGTGACCTTTTCCATCCGCCGGAACACCCGGGCCGTCCCGGGCAGCAGCCGCGTCAGGTCCCGCGTCCGGTACCGCACGACCGGCATGGCCTCCTTGGTCAGCGAGGTGAAGACCAGCTCGCCGCGCTCACCCTCCGGCAGCACCTCACCCGTGACCGGATCGACGACCTCCGGATAGAAGTGGTCCTCCCACACATGGAGGCCGTCCTTGGTCTCCGCGCACTCCTGGGCCACGCCGGGTCCGATCACCTCGGACAGGCCGTAGATGTCCACCGCGTCGATCGCGAACCGCTCCTCGATCTCCCGCCGCATCTGCTCGGTCCACGGCTCGGCCCCGAAGACACCCACCCGTAGAGAGGTGCCGCGCGGGTCCACGCCCTGACGTTCGAACTCGTCCAGCAACGTGAGCATGTAGGACGGGGTCACCATGATGACCGACGGTTCCAGGTCCCGGATCAGCTGCACCTGGCGGGCCGTCATGCCGCCGGACGCGGGGACGACCGTACAACCCAGGCGCTCGGCACCATAGTGGGCGCCCAGGCCACCGGTGAACAGCCCATAGCCGTAGGCCACGTGTACGACGTCGCCGGGCCGCCCGCCGGCCGCGCGGATCGACCGTGCCACCATGTCTGCCCACATGGAGAGGTCGTTGTCCGTGTAACCGACCACTGTGGGGCGGCCCGTGGTGCCGCTGGAGGCGTGCAGCCGGCGGATCCGCTCGCGCGGCACCGCGAACATGCCGTACGGGTAGTTCTCCCGCAGGTCGGACTTGGTCGTGAAGGGGAAGCGGGCCAGGTCGGCGAGCGAGCGGCAGTCCTCCGGGCGAATGCCGGCCTTGTCGAACGACTGCCGGTAGAACGGCACGTGCTCGTAGGCGTGCCGCAGGCAGGCACGCAGCCGCTCCAGCTGCAACGCCCGCAACTCCTCGGGCCCGAGCCGTTCGCCCGCGTCGAGCAGGTCCGTCGCATCCGTCATCGGGACGTCTCCCTCGCCAGACTCGCATTCCGGACGACCGATCATTCGGTCGCTCTGTTCGGGATCAGTAATTCAGGCCGTCCGGATTCCAGGCAAGGGGGTTGCGGGATTTTCCCGGACCGGGGGCCGGAGACCGGGGCGGCCGGGCCGGGCGAGGACGGGCCGGCCCGGGGGCGGAAGGGGGGGCAGCGGTCGCACCGGCCCGCGCGAAAGGCGTTGCGTCCGGGCGCGAGGCACCAGGATGATCACCGCATGCCCAGCTTCAGCACAGCCGACGGCACCCGGCTCGCCTACCACCTGCGCGGCACCGGTGAGCCCCTCGCCGTCCTGCCCGGTGGCCCCATGCGTGCCTCCGCCTATCTCGGAGACCTCGGCGGACTGACCGCGGATCGTCGGCTGGCCCTGCTGGACCTGCGGGGCACCGGGCATTCGGCGACGCCGGCCGATCCGGCGACGTACCGGTGTGACCGGATGGTCGAGGACGTGGAGGTGTGGCGGGCCCACATGGGGCTGGAACACATGGATCTGCTCGCGCACTCGGCCGGAGCCGCCCTGGCCCTGCTCTACGCCGCCCGCCACCCGCACCGGATACGGCGGCTGGTGCTGGTCACCCCCAACCCGTCCCCGCTCGGCATGCGCGCGACGCCCGAGGACCGGCTCGCCGCGGCCCGGCTGCGCGCGGACGAGCCGTGGTTCGCACGGGCGTACCCCGCCTTCCGGGCCTGGCTCGCGGACGGCGCGGACTTCGACGACGTCTTCCTGCCGTTCTTCTACGGCCGCTGGGACGACACCGCCCGGGCCCACGCCGACGCCGAACCGGAACAGACCAACGACGAGGCGGGCGACCGCTACTTCGACGAGGGCGCGTTCGCCCCGGAGGCGACCCGCACCGCCCTCGCCGCCCTGACCGCGCCGGTCCTCGTGTACGCGGGCGGAGCCGACGGCGGCCCGCGCCCCTGCCTCGCCCACCGCACCGCCCAGGCCTTCCCCCACGCCGAGGTCACCGTCCAGCCCGGCGCCGGCCACTACCCCTGGCTGGACGACCCGGAACGGTTCCGCGACCGGGTCGCCGCCTTCCTCGGCACCCCCGCGGGCACCACTCGGCTCCCGGCCCGGTGAGCGGCCCGCGGCCGCCGGCCGCCACCGCGACACAGGGCGCCGGCTACGTGCACGGCCGGCTGGCGGTTCTCCTCCGTGTGCCGGTGGGGCCCGCGCCCCGGCTCCCGACGGGCCGGCCGGGGGAGTGCGGCCGTACGCGCGAAGTCCTCCTCGCGTGCCCTGTCCGCGGTAGCGGCCGGTCGCTAGGCTGACCGCGGACGACGAACCGGGAGGAGCAGGTACGTGGCCGAGACCATCACCCAGCAGCAGCCGCTCGCGGGCTGGGACAAGCCGGAGCTGGACCTCAGCAGGGCCGAGTGGCGGTCCAGCAGCCAAGGCAGGGGCGATGTGCAGATCGCCTTCGTCGAGGGCTTCATCGCGATGCGCAACAGCGGCCGGCCGGAGAGCCCCTCCCTGATCTTCACCCCCGCGGAATGGGGCGCCTTCGTCTCGGGCGCGCGGGAAGGGGAGTTCGACCTCACCTGAACCGGGGTGTGTCGCCGGCGGATCCCGGGACACGCGGCCGGCAGCGCCCTGCCGGGCCCGCACCTGAGCGAGGCTGTCCCCGGCAAGGGGAAAGCCGTGTCGCGGAGGTGAGGAAGACGAGCACTGCGCCGGTCATCGCCGCGGTCGACGGTTCCATGGGGAGCCTGCGCGCCCTGGACTGGGCCCAGGACGCCGCCCGCCGCCGCGCGGCACCGCTGCGGGTGGTGCACGTACGGCAGTACGCCGCCTGGGGCCAGGCCGACGTACTGGTCGCCGGCCCGCCCGAGGCGGAGGGCGACCCGGTACTCGACGACGTGCGCACCCGCCTCGCCGCGCGCACCGGCGACACGGCCGTGGAGTACGTCACCCTGGAGGGCGTCCCGGGCGCCGTCCTGCCCGAACTCGGAGCCGACGCCCAGCTGCTGGTGCTCGGTTCCCGGGGCCGCGGCGGCTTCGCCGGCCTGCTGCTCGGTTCCAACGGCCTGGCCACCGCGCGGGACGCCGCGTGCCCCGTGGTCGTCGTACCGCCGCCGGACCGCGACCGGGGCGCCGCCCGCACCGCCCACGCGGAGGGGGAGCACGGCGACCGGTCCGCCGGGCCCGGCCCCCGGGTGGTCGTCGCGCTGCACGCCGACAGCCCCGACGCGGCCGTCCTCGCCTTCGCCTTCGCCGAGGCCGCCCGGCGCGGGGCCCGGGTCAGTGCGATCGCCGCCTACCCGTGGCCCGCGCAGACCTGGTCGGCGCCCGGCAGGCCCGCGCCGCCCGTGGTCGACCAGGGGGCCGTCGAGCACGAGATCCGCGCCCTGGCCGAGGGCTTCCTGGCCCCGTACCGTGAGCGGCACCCCGGTGTCCGCGCCGACGCCGAGGTGCTGCCCGGCGACGCGGCCGGTCACCTGGTCGCCGCCTCCCGGGACGCCGGCCTGGTCGTCGTCGGCCGGCACCGGCGGCGGCTGCTCGCCCCGGCCCGCATGATGGGCTCGGTCACCCAGGCCGTACTGCTGCACGCGGCGAGCCCGGTCGCGGTGGTGCCGCCGGCCCCGCGGGAGCAGTGAGATCGCGGGACAGTGAGATCACGGTGGTGCCGCCGGCCGCCGGCCCCGCCCGAGCAGCGCGCCGCAGCCGCCCCGCCTAGCAGACCCCGTGACGCCCCGCAATCCGCCCGGTGCCGACTGACGCCCCGGCGGCTGTGGTGCGCCGCGCCATGGTCCCCGGACACACCCGAACCTAAGGTTCCGCAACACCCGCCGCTCCAGGCGCCGTCCCTGCGCGGGAGCGGCCGGGACACGTGTGTCCACCGAAGGAGCCGCCATGCCCCTGCCCCCGTTCAGCAGGGCACCCGGAGCACCACCCCGTGCCCGCGCTGTGCCCCGCCCGCTGCCCCGGCTGCTCGCCGTCCTCGCCGTCGTCCTCGGCACCGCACTCACCGGCCCCGCGCCCGAGGCCCGCGCCGCTGTCGCGCTCACCAGGGTGAGCGACTTCGGCCCCAACCCGGGCGCCCTCACCATGTACGTCTACCGGCCCGCCTCCCTCCCCGCCCACCCGCCGGTCGTCGTGGCGCTGCACGGCTGCACGCAGAACGCCCAGACCTACGCCGACCACTCCGGACTGCCCCGGCTCGCCGACCGCGACGGCTTCCTGCTGGTGCTCGCGGAGACCGGCACGGCCAACAACCCCAACCGGTGCTTCAACTGGTTCCAGTCCACCGACAACCGGCGCGGCCAGGGCGAGGCCGCCTCCGTCCGGCAGATGGCGGGTCAGGCCGTCACCGCCTACGGCGCCGACCCGGGGCGGGTCTACGTCACCGGCCTGTCCGCGGGCGGCGCCATGACCGCGGTCATGCTCGCCGCCTACCCCGACGTGTTCTCCGCGGGGGCGGTCGTCGCCGGCCTCCCCTACGACTGCACCCGGGACAGCAGTCCCTACACCTGTATGAACCCCGGAGTCGACCTCGGCCCGGCCGACTGGGCCCGGCGGGTGCGTGACGCCTACCCGTCGTACACCGGGCCGTGGCCGCGCGCCGCCATCTGGTACGGCGACCAGGACACCACCGTCGTACCGCGCAACGCCACCGAACTGCGCGACCAGTGGACGGCCCTGCACGGACTGTCGCAGACGCCCTCACGCACGACGACGATCGGACCGGACGCCACCCGGCAGGACCAGTACCTCGCCGCCGACGGCACGGTCGCCGTCGAGGTCGACCGCGTCCCGGGCATCGGCCACGGCACCCCGGTCGACCCCGGCACGGGCGGCGAGCAGTGCGGCGGCACCGGCGCGCCGTACTTCCTCGACTCGATCTGCTCCAGCCACTGGATCGCCCGGTTCTTCGGCCTGGACACCTCCGACCCGGGCGGTTCGGACCCGGGCGGCGGTGACACGGCCGCCTGCTGGACGGCGAGCAACTACGCCCACGTACAGGCCGGGCGGGCCACCACCAGCGGCGGAACCACCTACGCCAACGGCTCCCACCAGAACATGGGCCTGTACAACACGTTCGTCACTCACACCCTGAAGGAGTCACCCACCGGCTACTTCACCCTCGCCGACACGGCCTGCCCCTGACACACGGTCAGGCGCACCGACGGGCCGCCATGGTGGCCGACGACCCTGTACGGGCCGTCATCATGGCGGCCCCGCACATGCCCGGAGCCCCCACACCACCCCTAACCTCCAGCGCGTCCCCAACCCGCCGGAGGAACCGTATGCTTCCCCACCACACGTCACCACCCGCCCGCCCCACCCGGCGCACCGCCCTGGGCGCGCTGTCGCTCGCCGCCGTCTGGGCACTCCTGGTCACCCCCGCCACGGCCGCGCCCGCCGGAACGGGAACACCGGACGGCCCGTGCGCCGGCCGCGCCCGGCTGCACGTCCCCGGCGCCGCCCGCCAGCAGGCCGACTGCCTGGACGAACTGACCACCGCCGGCACCGTGTCCTCCGGCCACACCGACCCGGCCGACTACACGGGTCTCACCCCCGCCGGCCTGCCCACCCCCACAGGCGTCCCCGGCATCCAGATCGACGGCTACTTCCCGGACACCTCCACGACCAACACCGACCACGGCTGGCACCACGACTCCCAGTTCGTCATCCGGCTGCCCGACCACTGGAACGGCGGCCTGGTGGTCACCGGCACCCCGGGCAACCGCGAGCAGTACGCAAACGACCGGGCGATCGCCGACTGGGTTTTGGCCCGCGGTTACGCCTACGCCGCCACCGACAAGGGCAACACCGGCACCGCCTTCTTCCGCGACGGCCGCCGGCCCGGCGACGCCATCGCCGAATGGAACACCCGCCTCACCCAGCTCACCCGCGCCGCCCGCGCCGTCGTCACCCAGCGCTACCACCGGCCCCCGGCCCGCACCCTCGCCACCGGCCTGTCCAACGGCGGCTACCTGGTGCGCTGGCAACTGGAGAACCACCCCGAGCTGTACGACGGCGGAGTCGACTGGGAGGGCACCCTCTGGCGCGCCGACGGCCCCAATCCGCTCACCTCCCTGCCCATCGCGCTGCGCCACTACCCGGTCTACGCCGCCGGCGGCCCCGGAGCCGCCGACGCCGCCAGAACGCTGCACCGGGCGGGCTTCCCGCCCGGCTCCGAGTTCCTGTGGCCGTACCACCACCAGGTCTACTGGGACCTCACCCAGCGCATCTACCGCGAGGAACTCGACCCCGGCTACGACGGTGCCACCGAGGCCGGCACCCCGTTCTGCGCCTCGGGCACCCCCGACTGCGACGCCGACTACGCCTACGCGGCCCGCCCCGCGGCCGTCCACCGGGCGGTCGGCCGCATCGCCCTCACCGGCCGCATCGGCAAGCCGCTGATCACCCTCCAGGGCACCCTCGACGTGCTGCTGCCGATCAGCGAGGACTCCGACGTGTACGCGCGCATGGTCCACCGGGCCGGCCGCGGCTCCCTGCTGCGCTACTACCGCATCGAGGACGGCACCCACACCGACTCCCTGGCCGACGCGTTCCCCGGCAGGCTCCGCCCGATGGTGCCCTGCCACCGCTCCGCGTTCACCGCCCTGGAACGCTGGCTCACCGGAGCCGCCCGACCGCCCGCGGACCACACGGTCGCGCGCCCGGCCGGTGCGGACCCGGCGGCCCTGCTCACGAGCTGCCCGCTCGGCTGACGAGCCCCGTCCGCCGGTGCGCCGCCCGGCGCCCGCGGGTCACCCGGCGGAGCCCGGGCACGTACCATGGCCGCATGTCGTTCCTCCGCCGCCGCAGCGCCACCCCTGCCGGACCCGACTTCGACGTGCTGGCCATGGACCCGGGCGACTGGCCGGGCAACCTCGGCGCGGGCCTGCTGCCCGCCCCCGACGGCACGTGTCAGGGCGTGTTCCTGCGCTACGACCTGTTCGGCGGCCGCGGCCCCGCGATGATCATCGGCAATCTGCCGACGGGTTCCCCGGCCCGCGACGTGGCCGAGGGCGAGATCCCCTTCGAGGTGGGCCAGCTGCTGCTGGCCCTGGAGAACGACGAGGAGGTCACCGTCGTCGAGACCGAGGACACGCCGGTCCTCCAGGGCGACAACCTTCTCATCGTGCGGCGCCTGAAGCTGTCCGAGAGCCGGGTCTCCTGCGTCCAGTTCGACCGCAGCGACGGCGTCCTCGTCACCATCGCCGCCTGGGACCGCCCCATCACCGACGACCTGTACGCCCTGCTGAAGCCGCTCCCGGCGGAGCTTTTCCAGCAGGGCTGAGACCACGGGCGGCGCCTGGGGGCGGAGGCCCTCAGCGGACCGAGCCCGCGAGCGTCACGTCCGCGGCACGGACGAACGCGACCCGGTGGCCGTACTGGATCTCGTAGTACAGGTCCTTGCCCACCACGACCCGGTGCGAGCCGGTGGTGAAGGTGACCGCGTAGTAGTACTCGCCCGGCACCTCGTCACCGGCCACGTACGCCTGACCGGCCGGGATCGTGTACGGCAGCGGCACCACCGACTGGGCCGGGACGTCCGCGGGATAGGCATCCTTCTCCGGGTAGGCGCGCCCGTACACGGGAACGCTCGTCAGGCCGTCCCTCGGCGTCACCACCACACCCCGAGCCGGGACCGCCGCCGGTTCCTCGCGCGGGTTCTGGAACCAGGCCTTCTGCCCCAGGTACCAGATGGCCGTCCAGTCGCCCCAGCGGTCGGCCACCGCGAACTGCTGGCCGGTGGAGACCCGCGAGGACAGGTCGTTCACCCCGGTGGTCGGGTCCGTCCTCAGGCCGATGTCCCTGACCAGCGGGGCGGTCACGTCGTGGTCCGTGTAGAGCCGCACCTCGCTGGAGCCGTGCGACGTGCAGGGCTCGCCCTTGGTGGTGCAGCCGGTGTACACGGGCCGGTTGGAGGCATAGTCCGGCAGGATCGTCACCACGGGGGAGTGCCGGCCGGCCGTGCGCCGGAACGGGTGGCCCAGCAGCTGGAAGTAGTGCCGCCAGTCCCAGTACGGCCCGGGGTCCGTGTGCATACCCGCAACCGTCGAGGCGGTCGGCCCGGGCACGTTGTCGTGGCCCAGGATGTGCTGCCGGTCCAGCGGGACGTCGTACGTCCTGGACAGGTACCTGACCAGCCGGGCCGAGGCCCGGTACATCGCCTCCGTGTACCAGGCGTCCGGGCTGGCGAGGAAGCCCTCGTGCTCGATGCCGACCGACTTCGCGTTGACGTACCAGTTGCCCGCGTGCCAGGCGACGTCCTTCGCCTTGACGTGCTGGGCGATCAGACCGTCGGTCGAGCGGATGGTGTAGTTCCAGGACACGTAGGTAGGGTCCTGGATCAGGTTCATGACCCCGTCCCAGGCGCCCTCCGTGTCATGGATGACGATGTACTTGATGCTCTGTGAGGCCGGACGGTCGCCCAGGTCGTGGTTGCCGTAGTCGTTGTCCCCGAACTCCGCGTACGGCGCCGGGACCGATTCGCAGGACACCGACCTCGGGCACTCGGTGTCGTCCGTGGGCAGTGTGCGCAGGCCCGCCCGCCGCAGCGGGGCGGTGTCCGGGGCCAGCCGCGGGTGCGCGGCCAGGACCACGCGCTGACCGTCGTCGGTGGTGCGCTTCTCGCCCGTCCGCAGTACGTCGTACACGTCGTCGGCGTACGCCGCCGCGGTGGCCGTGTCGTCGGCGCCGGAGAACCGGGCCACCGCGCCGTACCAGTCGGCCGGGTCCGCGCTCGGGGGCTCGCCCAGCTCCTGCTGCGCGGCGGCCAGCAGGGCGGCGCCGCCCGCCACGTTCGCCGCCGGGTCGGCGCGCAGTTGCCCCGCCGGGATGCCGGTCAGCTCCGCCGCCCTCGGCAGGGTCCGCAGCCGGGCCGGGACCGCGGAGGCGGCCGGCTTCCCGGCGGCCGGGTGCAGCGCGGCACGTGCGGCGTCGCCCCGGGGGTCCTCCGTCCCCCCGGCGAAGTGCTCCGAGGCGGCCATCGCGGTCCGGGCGTCGGTGAGGTGCATCGGGCCGTAGCCGCCGGTCACACTCGGCGCACCCCCGTGCCCGTCCCAGCGGGACTGGAGGTAGGACACGGCCAGCAGGACGCTCTGCGGCACGCGGTAGTCGGCCGCCGCGGCGGCGAACGCGTGCTGGAGCCCGTCCGGCGAGGGGGCGGCGGCACGGTGGGCGGGGGCCATGCCCAGCAGGGGCAGCAGCAGGGCCGCGGAGGTGAGCGGGACGGCGGTCCGCCGTAGGCGTCTGTGACCGGGTGCGGACGTGGGGTCGGTGGCGGATCCTCGCAAGGCGGCCTCCTGTGACGGGCGGAGCGTGGCGGGGCGTGCGGCGCCGAACTGGGACAGTGGTACCGGCTTGCCGACGATCCGTCAATGATGCCCGCAGGAGGGCGATTTCCCACGTCACGAAGGGTTTACGGCGAGTTTCGCGGCGGTGGTGCCCGGGCCTGCGTGGCTTCACTGGCCTAGACCAGTTGCCGCCGCGCCCGGACATGCGCGAAGGCACGCGGTGCGCCGCCGCTGAGGGGCGCACCGCGGACCTTCGCCCGGGTCAGCGGGTACCGACCGCCGCCCGGACGGCCTTTCGGGCCGTCTGGCAGTCGTCGTGCAGCCGCCGGAGCAGCAGCCGCTGCTCCTCACCGGACGCCACGGCACCCTGATGGGCCGCGCCCGGCGCCGCCGGGGCCGGGTCGTGCATCGAACGCTGCACGGCCGTCTCGTACGTCCGGATCTCCCGGGTCAGCAGGAGCATCAGGTTCACCAGGAAGGCGTCCCGGGACGCCGGGCCCGCCGACTGGGCGATCTGGGCGATCTGCCGCCGGGCCACCGGCGCGTCCCCGAGGACGAGCCACAGTGTCGCCAGGTCGTACCCCGGCAGATACCAGCCGGCGTGCTCCCAGTCCACCAGCACGGGACCGGCCGGGGAGAGCAGGACGTTCGACAGCAGGGCGTCGCCGTGGCTGAACTGGAGCATCCCGTGCCGGCCCACCTGGTGCGCGATGCCGTGCAGCAGCTTCTGAAGGTCGCCGAGATCGCGGTCGGTGAGCAGGCCCAGCTCGTGATAGCGGGAGATCCGCACCGCATAGTCCAGCGGCATGTCGAAGGTGCCCGCCGGGGGCCGCCAGGCGTTGACCCGGCAGATCGCGCCGAGCGCGGCCCGGATGTCCGCGCGGGGCGGAGCCTCCACGGGATGCCGCTGGAACGCCGCAGTCCGGCCCGGCATGCGCTCGATGACCAGGGTGCAGTTGTCCGGGTCCGCCGCGATCAGCCTCGGCACCCGGACCGGCGGCCGGTGCCGGACGAACGAGCGGTATGCGGCTATTTCCTGACGGCTCCGCTCCGCCCACGCGGGCGAGTGGTCCAGCAGACACTTGGCGACGGCTGTACTGCGCCCTGTCGTCCCGACGAGGAGGACGGACCGTCCGCTGCGCCGCAGGACCTGCACCGGGGCGAACTCCGGACAGATCCGGTGCACCGCGGCGATCGCGGCGCGCAGCTGCGTGCCCTGGGGGCCGGACAGGTCGAGCCTCCCGCTGAGCGGCTGCGTCCCGGGCTGGCCCGGGATCCGCCGCGGCCGGCCCGCGCCCAGAACGGGAACGCCCGGACGTGCCGACGGGTCGAGGTACGGCCCGCCGCCCGCCGGGCGGGAGCGCAGCGGCCGGGGCGGGGCGGACACGGAGGACGACGCTGCGTACATGGGAGATACAGATCCCTTCGTGTGCCTGCGGTGCCTGCCTGTGGGTCCGTGCTCCGAACCCGTGCTCCGAACCCGTGCTCCGGGCCATGCCCGAGAGCGCGGTTCCGAGAGCGGGCGCCCACCCGCCCGGCCGTCCGGGCGCACCCTGGGGAGTGGGCCCGTCATATGCCGCTATGGGGCCGCCGTATGAGGGTGGCGACCGGTCGGGGTGGCGCTTTCCTACCTGACACCCGACGCCCACTGGCACACCATCTGGCGGACCCTGGCGAACCATGGCGAATAGTCGCCCGGCAACCCCCACCGGGCTACTGTCAACTCAGCCGAGAACCTGGGGGCTTGACGTGAGCGGACAACCCAACACCCGCCTTGCGGACCTGTTCGGCCTGGCCGGCTGGTCGAAGGGCGAACTCGCGAGGCTGGTCAACCGGCAGGCGGCGGCCATGGGCCACCCCCAGCTGGCGACCGACACCTCCCGGGTGCGGCGGTGGATCGACGTGGGGGAGATCCCGCGCGATCCGGTGCCGCGGGTGCTGGCGGCCCTGTTCACCGAGCGTCTCGGCCGTGTCGTGACCATGGAGGACCTCGGTCTGGTACGGCACGGGCGTGCGGGGAAACGGCAGGGCGACGGGAACGAGGAACATCCCGACGGTGTGCCGTGGCCGCCCGAGCGAACCGCCGCGGTCCTCACCGAATTCACGGGAATGGACCTCATGCTCAACCGACGCGGCTTGGTGGGCGCGGGTGCCGCGCTCGCCGCGGGATCCACACTCAGCAGCGCCATGTACGAGTGGCTGCACACCGACCCGGCCCTGAAGGCCGACGCCCCTGCTCTCGACGACCCCCTGCACGCCGACCCCGCCGGGTTCGACCGTTACGAGGCCGCCCCCATCGGGTGGCAGGAGATCGAGGCGCTGGAGCGCTCGGTCGAGGTGTTCCGCGCCTGGGACGCGGCCCGTGGCGGCGGGCTCCAGCGCAAGGCGGTGGTGGGCCAGCTCAACGAGGTGGGCGGCATGCTCGCCTACCGTCATCCGCCCCACCTCCAACGGCGCCTGTGGGGCGTCGCCGCCAACCTCGCCGTCCTCGCCGGCTGGATGTCGCACGACGTCGGCCTGGAGCCCACGGCACAGAAGTACTTCGTCATCGCCGCCCATGCCGCCCGGGAGGGCGGGGACCGGCCGCGCGCCGGCGAGGCGCTGTCGCGGGCGGCCCGGCAGATGGTGCACCTGGGCAGGCCGGACGACGCCCTGGACCTGATGAAGCTCGCCCAGTCCGGCGCCGGCGACCGTCTCCAGCCGCGTACCCGGGCGATGTTCCACACCATCGAGGCCTGGGCGCAGGCGTCGATGGGCAAGGGCCAGGCGATGCGCCGGACGCTCGGGCGGGCGGAGGACCTCTTCGTCTCCGAGGGTCAGGACGTGGAACAGCCGGAGTGGATGCAGACCTTCAAGGACGAGGACCTGTACGGCATGCAGGCGCTCGCCTATCGCACCCTGGCGGAGTTCGACCCGGGCGCGGCCACGCACGCCCGGTACTACGCGGAGAAGGCCCTGGCCCTGCGCGTCGACGGACGTGAGCGGTCGAAGATCTTCGACCATCTGTCCATGGCGTCGGCCTGCTTCATCGGCGACGACCCCGAACAGGCCGACCGTTACGCCCGGTTGGCCCTGATGTCGATGGGCTCGAACTCCTCCCGTCGCACCTGGGACCGGCTGCGGCAGATGTACCGGCTGACCGCGGAGTACGCCGAGTACCCGAGGATCCAGGAACTGCGGGAGGAGATCAGGCTGGCCCTGCCCAAGCCGAGGGCCAGGACGGAGGGCGACGCCGCGCCGGCGTAGGGCGCCCGGGCACCGTCCGGGGTGACGGGCCGGTCAGCCGACCACCTTGGCGACGAGGAGGCAGGCGTCGTCCTCACGTCCCGCTCCGCCGAACTCCTCGACGACCGTGCGCACGCAGTCCTGCGCGCTGCGCGCCGCTGTGAAGCGTGGGGCCAGGGCGAGAAGCCGGTCCGCGGTCGCCGTCCTGCTGAGGCCCGGCAGCAGCGCGTCGGTGTGCATCAGGAGCAGGTCGCCCGGCCGCAGGGTGACGGCGCACTGCCCGTACACGGCACCTGGGGAGGCGCCGAGGAGGGTGCCGTCCGGCGTGTCCAGCGTGCTCCCCGTCCCGTCGCGGTACAGCAGCGGGGCGGGGTGTCCGGCCTGGGCCCAGGTCAGGACGCCGGTCTCGGGCTGGTAGCGGCAGCAGACGGCGCTGCCGAGGGCGGGTTGCACGGTGGCGTCGAGTAACTGGTTGAGCAGGGTGAGCAGTCGGCCGGGCTCGGTGCCGGCCATGGCCATCCCCCGGACGGCGCCGAGCAGCATCGCCATGCCCGAGGTGACGGCCACCCCGTGTCCGACCAGGCCGCCGACGCCGAACAGCGTCCGGCCGTCGGACAGCTCCAGCGCGTCGTACCAGTCCGCGCCGATCGGTGTGCCGGCCGCGGCCGGCAGCCGGTGGGCGGCGAGGTCGAGGGTCTGCGGTCCCCGGCGCGGGAACCGCAGGGAGCCGCGCCAGGGTGGCAGCACGGCTTCCTGCAGTTCGGCCGCGATCCGGTGCTCGGTCCGCTCCCGCCGGCGGTGGCGGTGCAGCGAGTCACGGGTCTCGCGCACCGTCCGCTGCTCGCGGCGCAGTTCGCTGACGTCGCGCAGCACGGCCCACATGGAGGTGGTGCCGCCGTCGGCGCCGAGCACGGGTTCGCCCATCATGTGCACGGTCCGTACGGAGGTGTCGGGGCGTACGACGCGGAACTCGCCGTCGATCGGGCGGGCGTCGACCAGGCAGTCCGTCACCATCGCGGTGAGTTTCGGCCGGTCCTCCTCCAGTACCAGGGCGGGCAGTTCGTCCAGGGTGGGGGCGGGGCGGGCCGGGTCGAGGCCGAGGATCTGGTACAGCTCCCCCGACCAGGTCGCCTCGTCCGTCAGCAGGTTCCACTCGGCGCTGCCGACGCGGCTGAGCAGCGAGCCGCGCGAGGCGGTGACCGGTGCGGGCCGGACGGGTGGCGCCTCGCCCGACCCGGCCGGAGCGGGGGCCGGGCCGTCCCGCAGCTGCGCCAGGTGGGCGTCCAGGTCGTCGAGCTGGTGCAGGGCGAGGTCGTACAGGGCACGCTGCCAGCGTTCCTCGGGGTCCGTTCCGTCGCTCCGGGTGTCCCGCCGCACGGCGTCCACGTCGCCCTTGAGGCGTCGTGTCTGCCGGATCAGTGCCTCGACCGAGCCGGGTCCGGGGGGCTGGGCGGCCGGGCGGTCCGCGGAGACTGGGGACGGCATGACGCACTCCGATGAGGGGGACGGTACGGCGGGGACGGCGGGGGACCGTTCACGACTGTGGCACAGCCCGCGACGCTCTGTAAGGGATTCGGCAACACACGATACGGTGGTGCTTCCGGCATATGCCAGAGTCTTCCCGGGCTGGTCCGCAAGGACGAACGGCGTACGCGTCGCACCGGCCAAGGCGTAGACGGCGTACGTGAGTTGAGGCAGGTGTCCTGCTCGTCCTCGCACTTGGGCACGTGTTCGACGCTTCTCTGTTCCCCTCCGTTACGCAGGGGCCTGTACCTGTCGAACTCTGACCGGATTTGGCGCCATGCGAGAGGCCTTCGCCGACTCCTTAATGGCATGGACATCATCGTCGAACAGTTCGCCCACGCCCGGCTCGTCACCGCCGAGGACCGGGAGGTTCCGGTATCGGCCACGCTCCGCTACTCCGCGGACGATCCCCTCGCCGTCTTCGTGGACTTCCCGGCCGAAGCGGCGCTGAACGGCGAGGAGGTCACGTGGACCTTCGCCCGTTCCCTGCTGGACCAGGGGCTGCGCGCCCCGGCCGGCCACGGGGATGTTCAGATCTGGCCGTACGGCCGTACCCGTACCGTCCTGGAGTTCCACTCGCCGCACGGCATGGCCCTGCTCCAGTTCCAGGCCTCGGCGCTGCGCCGATTCCTGCTGCGCACCTACGCGGTGGTCGCCGGGGGACAGGAGGACATGGCCGGCGTGGTGGAACGGGGGCTGAGCGCGCTGTTCGGCGGGGTGTGAGCCGGTGGCGGAGCGCTGCGGGGGCGCCCCGGACCGACTGCGGCCTCACCGCGTCCCTGCCTCACCCCACGGGCAGGAACCGTGACGACCCACCGCGCACATAGCGGCACGGGGGACTCCTGGGGCCGGCGCTCTCGTGAACGACGGCGACGGGGCCGCGTCAGTGGCCGGCTCCGGCGTACAGGGCCGGACGCGGGGCGAGACCCACGGCCACCCTGACGCCCGTCCGAAGCGCCCGGACGCCCGCCTCGGCGACGACGGAGGCCGCGTAGCCGTCCCAGGCGCCCGGCCCGGTGACCTCCCCGCGCCGGGTCGCGTCCACCCAGGACTGTAGCTCGCGGTCGTAGGCGCCGGCGAAACGGACGAGATAGTCCTGTGCCACCTCCTCGTGGGCACTGCCCCCGGTGGTGACCACCATGGTGTGCTCGTCGCCGATCCGGGCGCTGCCCGCCTCGCACACGGCCTCGCAGCGCACCTGGTAGCCGAAACCGCAGTTCACGAAGACCTCGACGTCCACCAAGGCGCCCCGCTCGGTCTCGAAGAGCACGAACTGCGGATCGAGCAGGCCCTCGGGTGCTCCCGGGGACGGCGTGGGCCGCAGCACGGTGACGGCCGTCAGCTCCTGCCCGAGCAGCCAGCGGGCCGCGTCGATCTCGTGCGATACGGAGCTGTCGATCAGCATCGCGCTGGTGAAGCCGGCGGGGGAGGAGACGTTGCGGTGGGTGCAGTGCAGCATCAGCGGTCTGCCCAGGCGGCCCCCGTCCAGCAGCGCCTTCAGCCGCCGGTACTCGGTGTCGTAGCGCCGCATGAACCCGATCTGCGCGAGCCGGCGGCCGAGCCGTACCTCGGCCTCCACGACCCGCAGCGCACCGGTGGAGTCCGGCACCATGGGTTTCTCGCACAGCACCGGCAGCCCGCGGGCGAAGGCGCCGAGCAGCGCCTCCTCGTGGGCCGGACCGGGGGAGGCGATGAGGACCGCCTGCACGCCCGGCGCGTCGAGCGCGGCGATCGGATCCGGGTGCACGGTGACGCCGATGAGGCCGGCCGCCGCCTCCCGGGCCCGGGCGAGGTCGGGATCGGCCACGGCCGCCACCCTTGCTCCGCTGACCACCCGGTCGAGACGCCGTATGTGGTCGGCCCCCATGTGCCCGGCACCCAGAACCGCCACCCCCAACAGGTCACCCATGTGCGCGCTCCCTCCCGTCGGTAGGCGATCACGCCGTAGCGTACGCCGACGTGGAGAGGGCCCGATGGTGGCGGCGTCTCCCGCGTCAGTACCGCAGTACGCCCGCGATGCCGTCCGCGTCGCCCAGGGTGCCGTCGGGGACGAAGCGGACGTCGGCGCCGGTCTCCAGGCAGCGCTCGACGATCTCGTCCACGATGTCCTCGCGGGCATCGAGGTCCCCGGCATCGGCCTGCACCAGATGGTCGCCCAGGTCGCGGACGGCCGCGCGGTAGTTCTCCTCCACGGCCAGCAGCCGGACCCGGCCCTCCCGCGCGCTGTGCCACAGCTCGTCCAGACCGGCCGCGAAGGTCCGGTGGCCGCGCGCCGAGGTGAGGTCCCGGACCACCGAGCCGGTGTCCTTGGCCGTCTCCGCCTCCAGCACCGGGCGGACGGCCTGCCACACGGCGTCGGGGCCGGCGTGCGCGAGTCCGCCGCGCCGCACGTGCACGGCGATCCTGGCGATGCTGCCCACCTCGTCCAGCAGGGCGAGCGCCGCCCGCTCGCCGGTGACGTACAGCGGGCGGGGCTGGACGCGCAGCACCGCGCCCAGCGCGGTGTCGGCCGTCCGCAGGAACTGGCGCGTGCCCTCGTCGCGGAAGGTGCTCGGCGAATCGCCGACGCGTTCCTGGCGTTCGGCGTCGAAGTTCCCCCGGCCGCGGGTCAGCGGGAAGCCGCCGGACCGGTCCTCGACGACCCGGTCCGCGCCGCCGCTCCACAGGGTGGCGCGGTCCGCGGAGACGGACAGCACCCAGAAGGGCCGCTCGGCCGTCTGCGCGGCGACCAGGTTGCGGGTGAGGAAGGTGTCCGACAGCACCACCCGCTCGGGGACGGGACGGGCCAGCGACCAGACCTGGTGCTCGCCCGGCGCGGCGAAGATCACCAGACCGTCCTCGGCGTGCGTCAGGTCCACCTCCGCCAGCGCGCGGTCGAGCTGCGCCACGACGTCGGCGCGCCGTTCCCGCGTGACGGCGGGATCGGACTCCAGGCGTCTGCGCGCCTCGGTCACCACGTTGCGCAGCCGGACCGGGTCCTGGCCGCTCCCGCGTTCCCGGCGGTGCGTCGGGGTCAGCACGGAGACCGCCGGATAGGGGCGCGGGCGCCGCAGTTCGGTCAGGGTCGCGGGACTCAGTGCGTGCTCCATGACAGAACGATAGGGCGGATTCATCTTTACGGCATTCGGGGCGATCCAGGGCATGGCGACCGGGGCTGCGACCACCGCCCGCCGACAGTCCGCGCGGGCTCGTCGGGGCGTTCCGCCGCCCGCGGCGGACGGCCCCCCGGCGCCGTCGCGCCCTCGCCGTGACGCCGTCGGCGGCGCCGGCCGGACCGGCCGGGGCGTCCGGCCGGTTTCTGGCCGCGAAGCCGTAACGCGCGGGTGGATTGGGGAAGTTTTTGCCTGTGGCCGGTTCCTGACGCTCATGGCCCGGTGGCACGGGCGTCGGCGGTTTCGCGGAGGCAAAACGCGGCCGAAACCGTGGGGGCACGCGGGTGCGCCGTGTTACGGCCGCGTTGACCGGGGCCCTGGTCCGGGCGGACGCTCGCCATATAGATGCTCAATACAATTGGTTTGCCGGTCCGCCCCCACGGCCAGGAAAGTCGACCTCACCGGGGAGACGGCTGACAGCCGGAGGCAGGAGGTAACGTATGTGCGGCATCACCGGGTGGGTCTCCTTCGACCGCGACCTGACCGCCGAGGCCACCACATTGCATGCGATGACCGAGACGATGGCCTGCCGGGGCCCGGACGACCGCGGTACCTGGACCGAGGGCCCCGCCGCCCTGGGCCACCGCCGCCTCGCCATCATCGACCTGCCCGGCGGCCGTCAGCCGATGACCCTGCCGACCCCCCGGGGAACCATCGCCCTGGTCTACTCCGGAGAGGCGTACAACTTCACCGAACTGCGCCGCGAACTCCAGGACCGCGGCCACCGGTTCGCCACCGACTCCGACACCGAGGTCGTCCTGCACGGCTATCTGGAGTGGGGCGACGCGGTCGCCGAACGGCTCAACGGCATGTACGCGTTCGCCATCTGGGACGGCCGGCACGACAAGCTCGTGATGATCCGCGACCGCATGGGCATCAAGCCGTTCTACTACCACCCCACCGCCGACGGCGTCCTCTTCGGCTCCGAGCCCAAGGCCATCCTCGCCAACCCGCTGGCCCGGCGCCGCGTCACCCTGGACGGCCTGCGTGAACTGTTCGTCATGGTCAAGACACCGGGACATGCCGTCTGGGACGGCATGCGCGAGGTGGAGCCCGGCACCGTCGTGACCGTCGACCGCTCCGGACTGTCCACCCGCGTGTACTGGCGGCTGGAGACCCGCCCGCACACCGACGACCGCGACACCACCGTCGCCGGGGTGCGCTCGCTCCTCGACGACATCGTGCGCCGGCAGCTGGTCGCCGACGTGCCGCGCTGCACCCTGCTCTCCGGCGGTCTGGACTCCTCGGCCATGACCGCGATCGCCGCCCGCCAGCTCGGCGAGCAGGGTGAGAAGGTGCGCAGCTTCGCCGTCGACTTCGTCGGCCAGGCCGACCACTTCGTCGCCGACGAACTGCGCGGCACCCCCGACACGCCCTTCGTGCACGACGTCGCCCGCCTCGCCGGCACCGACCACCAGGACATCGTCCTGGACGCCCAGTCCCTCGCCGACCCGGCCGTGCGCGAGCAGGTCGTCCGGGCCCGCGACCTGCCGGCCGGCCTCGGCGACATGGACGCCTCGCTGCTGCTGCTCTTCCGCGCCATCCGGGAGAAGTCCACGGTGGCCCTGTCCGGCGAGTCCGCCGACGAGGTCTTCGGCGGCTATCTCCAGTTCTTCGACGAGGAGGCGCGCCGCGCCGACACCTTCCCGTGGCTGGCGACCATGGGCCGCCACTTCGGCGAGGACGCCGACGTGCTGCGCGCCGACCTCACCGCATCCCTGGACCTGGCGGGCTATGTCGGCGACGGCTACCGCACCGCCGTCGCCGGTGTCGACCGGCTGGACGGCGAGAGCGACTTCGAGTACCGCATGCGGCAGATCAGCCACCTCCACCTGACCCGCTTCGTGCGCATCCTGCTCGACCGCAAGGACCGCATGAGCATGGCCGTCGGTCTGGAGGTCCGGGTGCCGTTCTGCGACCACCGGCTGGTCGAGTACGTGTACAACGCCCCGTGGGCGCTGAAGTCCTTCGACGGCAGGGAGAAGAGTCTGCTGCGGGAGGCGACGGCGGACGTGCTGCCACGCTCGGTGTACGAGCGTGTGAAGAGCCCCTACCCCTCCACACAGGACCCGCGGTACGCGCGTGCCCTCCAGGAACAGGCGAAGGACCTGCTCACCCGGCCCTCCCACCCGGTCTTCGACCTGGTCGACCGGGACCGGGTCCGCAGGGCCGCCGACCGCGACGCACCGGTCAGCACCCAGGCGGCCCGACGCGGCCTGGAACGCACCCTGGACCTGGCGCAGTGGCTGGACGTGTACGCGCCGGAGCTGGTGCTCAGCTGAGCCCGATGGCACGGTCGGCAGCCGCCGCCGACCGCTGCCACCACGTCGTCTCCGGCTCCCACACGAGGACCTGCGGTCCCGTGCCGAGCCGGGCGGCGCTGAAGGAGCGGCCCGCGTGCGCGGCCGACGCGGCGACGGTGACCGTGTCCACCCGGCGGGCCTCGGGGTCCGCCGGGTCGGCGATGGTCCGCACGTCGGCGTAGGCCGTGCCGCCCGCCGCGAGCCGGTAGGTGCCGGTGCCGCCCTCCGGCACCGGCAGCGCGGCCCCGTCCAGGTCCCCGAAGGTCACCGTGGGCACGCGGTCGACGACGCAGGCGCGGGCGCCGCGGTTGGTGACGTCGACCCGCAGGACCGCCGGGTCGCCGGCCACGGCCTTCGCCCGTACCGTCAGCGACTTCCGGGCGCAGCGGTCGGACCGCTCGTGGCCCGCGGCGGCCTTGCCGTGCGGTGCGGTGGGCCGGTCGTGGCCCGCGGCGGCCTGGCTGTGCGGTGCGGTCAGCAGCACGGCCGCCATGGCGGCCGAGGCGGCGGGTACGGTGACGGCGGCGCGGATGCGCATGACGGTGCCCCCAGTGCGGTCGTGTCCCGGATACGGCGGTCGAAGCCCGCCTGCCCAGTGTGACGACCGGGACGGCCCCGAGGTTGCCCCGGTGCGCCCCTGTCACCCGTTCGCGCCGGGCCCGTCACCGGCCGGCGGGGGGTGCGTGACCGTCAGCCGGAGGTGACCCCGGTCCCGGCCTCCCCCGCCCCGTCCGCCGGACAGGAACTGCCGTTCGCGGGCAGTGAACCGTAGAGCAGGAAGTCGTTGATCTTGCGGTGCACGCACCGGGAGGAGGCGTACCCGGTGTGCCCCTCGCCCTTGCTGTCGAGCACCACGGCCGACGGGCCGAGCCGCTGGGCCGTCTCCACCGTCCACCGGTACGGCGTCGCCGGGTCGCCGCGCGTGCCGACCAGCAGCATCTTCGCCGAGTGCACGTCCCTGACCCGGTCCCGGATGAAGTCGGTGCCCTTGGGCCGCCCGTAGCACAGCAGCAGCTGGGTCAGCCGGTAGCGGCCGAAGACCGGCGAGGCCCGGTCGTACGCGGCCCGCAGGTCCGCCAGGTCCCGGGTGATCCGCGCCGCGGTGGGCCGGTCGGGGTCGTCCGCGCAGTTGATCGCCATCAGGGCGGCCGGCAGGTTGTCCACCGGGACATCCTGGACGTCGGTCAGTCCGCCGTCCGTGCGGGGCCGGCCGTGGGGCCCGCCGACGCCGCCCGAGGAGAAGGCCAGGACGCGCCGGGTGTCACCGTCCTCGATCAGCGAGGCCAGGGCGCGCTCCAGCGAGGGCCACAGCTCCTTGCCGTAGAGGGCCTGCCCGATGGCGCCGACCAGGTCCTGGCCGGTGAACGAGCCGCCGAAGTCCGTCGGCACCGGGTTCCGGTCGAGCGAGCGCACCAGCCGGACCACCTCGTCCCCGGCCGCCCGCCGGTCCCGGCCGAACGGGCAGGCGAGGTCCGTCGTGCACCAGTCCAGGAAGTCGTCCAGCGCGGTCTGCTGGCCCTCGGCGCCCGCCAGCCCCTGCTCGGACAACGGCTCGGTCAGCGTGTCCACGCCGTCGAGCACCATCCGGCCGACCTTGTCCGGGAACTGGGCGGCGTACACCGAGCCGAGCCGGGTGCCGTAGGAGAAACCGAGGTAGTCGAGCTTCTTGTCGCCGAGCGCCTGGCGGATGACGTCCAGGTCGCGGGAGGTGTTCACGGTGCCGATGTGGGGCAGCACCGGGCCGGAGTGCCGGGCGCACTGTTCGGCGGCCTCGCGCAACTGCCGGAGCAGCGCCCGGGGCCGGCCGAGCCCGGCCTCCGCCCCGGTCATGGAGAAGGCTTCCGCACCGCCCCCGCCGCAGCTGACGGGCGAGGACCGGCCGACGCCGCGCGGATCGAAGGTGACCACGTCGTAGCCGTTGGTCAGGTCCATGAACCGACGGCCGTCGGCGGCCAGTTCGGGGATGCCGGCACCGCCGGGACCGCCGAAGTTCAGCAGCACCGAGCCCCGTGAGTACCCGGTGGCGCGGTAACGGGCCAGCGCCACGTCCAGGGTGCCCGCGCGTGGCCGCGCGTAGTCGAGTGGGACGGTGACCTTGCCGCACTGGAGGTCCTCCGGCATGTCCGGCCCGTCGCAGGCCCGCCACGTCACCTTCTGCTCGTAGAACCGGGACAGGTCGGGCTGCGGCCGGTCGGCGGCAGCCGCGGGCAGCCCGGCGCCGAGCAGTGCCAGAGCGAGGGCCGAGGCACCAGCGCAGCGCCGCAGGGCGGGCCGTCCGGACAGCTTGGCCAGCATCGTTCGCCTCCCGGGGCGCCTGCCACGGACCGGGTCGGCGCCCTCGGATCACCATAGGCGTGCCCCGGACGGCTCGCCTCCGGACGAGCGGGGCGGTGACCGCCGCCGTATGCTGCCCGCCCGCGTTCCCGGACGATCACCGAGCGGCTTCGCACGTTCGATATCAGCGCCACTCGATGGGGTGAAAGGCCGATAAGCCATAACTCGGATGGTTCGTTCGCGTTCTTCTGAGGTGCGGGTGACCGCCCGCTACCACGTCTGGAAGGCAGGGAACTATGAGACGGGCTACCCGAAACGGTGTGATCGCCGTCGCCGCCGCGTCCGGCGCGATGGCCGTGGCGCTGCCGGTGTCCGCGGCCTTCGCGGCCGACGGGGCCGGCGCCCAGGGCACCGCGGTCGGTTCGCCCGGCCTGCTCTCCGGCAACACCGTCCAGCTCCCGGTGCACGTGCCGGTGAACGTGTGCGGCAACACGGTGAATGTGGTGGGACTGCTCAACCCGGCCGCGGGCAACGCCTGCGCGAACGGGGGAGCCGGGGCGCGGGCGGGGTCGGCCGCGTCCGGCGGCGCGTCCGCGCAGGGCGCTGCCACCGACTCGCCCGGTGTGGTCTCGGGCAACGGTGTCCAGCTCCCCGTCCACCTGCCGGTCAACATCAGCGGCAACAGTGTCGACGTGGTCGGCGTGGGCAATCCGGCACAGGGCAACCGGTCGGTCAACGGTACCGGCGACCAGCCCCGGCGCCCCCCGCACACCCCGGCCCCGGAACACCGCACCCCGAAGCCCCCGGCCGCGCCCCGGGCGCACCACCCCGCCCCGCACACCCCGCGTCCGGTGGCGTCCAGCCTGGCGCACACGGGAGCGGACATGACGGCCCCGGCCGTCGCCGGCAGCGCCGCGCTCGTCCTCGCCGGCGCGGTCCTGTACCGCCGCTTCCGGCCGGGCCGCAGCAGCTGACCCACCGCGCCCACGGCCCCGCTGCGCCCACGGCCCCGCCGGCCCCGGCCCGGCGGGGCCGTGTCGTCCACGCGACCGGGCGTCCGCGGCACGGGAGCGCCCGGTCGGGCGCCGGCCCGCCGGAGCAGTTCGGTGAGCGCGCCGCACTCCTCGGACAGGGGCGGTACGTGCTCCGGGCCCCGCGGGGCGCCGGTCCACGCGGCGATCCGTCCCTGCGCCTCACGGCCGGCACGGGTCGGCGTGACGGTGCCGTCGGGCGGACGGTCACCCGGCCCCGCCGGCGAGCCGTACGGGCGCACGGGCGGCCCCTGGCCCGACGGGAGGGACACCGGGGTGCCGTCGGCGCGACTGGCGTCATCGGTCTCGTACGCCGGCGGCCGTCCCTCGTCCGACCGGTTCGTCACGGAGGTCGTGTCGTCCGCCGACAGGGCGGCCGGCGGGCTGCCCGCGCCGACGGCACGGCCCAAGTCCCCGCCCTCCACGCCGGCGTCGGTGCCGGCTGCGGTGCGCATCGGCCGATCTTCCCGTGGCGCGGCCCCCGTTGCTCCGCAAGGATGTCGTGCGGCAGTCCCCCCGACGGATACGGAGCGTACCCATGACCTCTGCGGCCCCCCACGACCTCGTCGTCACGCAGGCCACCCTCGCCGACTGGCCGGTGATCAGCGGATGGGCGGCGGCGGAGGGCTGGAATCCCGGACTGTCCGACGGACCCGCGTTCTTCGCCCAGGACCCCGACGGCTTCTTCCTCGGCCGGATCGACGGTGAGCCGGTGTCGGCCGTCTCCGTCGTCACCTACGGCCCCGCCTACGCCTTCCTCGGCTGCTACCTCGTCCGCCCCGACCTGCGCGGCCACGGACACGGCCTCACCACCTGGAAGACCGCCCTGGCCCACGCCGGCGCCCGGACCGTCGGCCTGGACGGAGTCGTCGCCCAGCAGGACAACTACCGCCAGTCCGGCTTCGAACTCGCCTACCGCACCATCCGGTTCACGGGCACCGTTCGCGCCGGTGAGGCACTCGCCGGTGTCCGCCCGGCCGTCGCCGCCGACCTGGCCGCGCTCACCGCCTACGACGGCGCCTGCTGCCCCGCCGACCGCCCGCGGTTCCTCGCCGAATGGCTCACCGCCCCCGGCCACCGTGCCGTCGTACGGGAGGACGGCGGGCGCCTCACCGGCTACGGCGTGATCCGTCCCGGTCACGACACCTTGCGCGTCGGCCCCCTGTTCGCCGACACCGCCGACGACGCCCGGGCCCTGTTCGCCGCCCTCACCGCCGATGTCGTCGGCCGGGAGGCCGCGATCGACGTGCCCGAGCCGAACGCGGCCGGTGTCGCCCTCGCCGAGGAGGCGGGACTGCGCCCCTCGTTCGAGACCGCCCGCATGTACACCGGCCCGGTCCGCGACCACGCCCGGGAGCGCGTCTTCGGCGTCGCCACCCTCGAACTGGGCTGATCCTCGGAGCGGTTGCCGGTCCGGCTGCCGGAATGACCCGACGGCCCACGTCCTGTCGGCCGCCCGGTCAGCCGGTAATGCCGTTGCCGGGCCCAGCCGCTCGTGCTGGGGTGCACCGCATGGATCACGCCGCTGTGCTCGCCCTGTACGACCGTGAGATGCGCCGGAACGCCCGCCCCGACGGGCCCGGGGCCCGGATCGAGCGGGCCGGTGCCGTCGTGCGTCAGGTCGCCGACGCGCACGGGTGGAACGGCGTGCTCTGGTCCGGCCTGGACGCGGCGTGCGCCGGCCGGGCGATCCGCGACCAGATCGCCCGTTTCACCGGTCTGGGCCGGGACTTCGAGTGGAAGGCGTACGGCCACGACGAGCCGGCGGACCTCGGTGACCGGCTCGTCGCGGCCGGATTCCGGGCCGAGCCGGAGGAGGCGCTGATGATCGGCGAGGTGGCCGGACCGGTGTCGGCCGGGGAGCCCCCGGCCGGCATCCGTGTGGTGCGGGCCACCGATCCGGCCGGGGTGGATCTCGTCGTGGACGTCCACGAGAGGGCCTTCGGCACCGACGGCACCCGGTTGCGGCACCGGCTGCTCGGGCGGCTGGCCGCCGACCCCGGCACGGTCGTGGCCGTGGTCGCGCTGGCCGGAGCGGAACCCGTCAGCGCCGCCCGCATGGAACTGGTGCCCGGCACCCGGTTCGCCGGGCTGTGGGGCGGCGGTACCGTCGAGGCCTGGCGGGGCCGGGGCGTCTACCGGGCCCTGGTCGCCCACCGGGCCCGCGTCGCCGCCGCCCACGGCTACCCCTACCTCCAGGTCGACGCCTCGTCCATGAGCCGCCCGATCCTGGCACGCCTCGGCTTCCACACGCTGAGCACCACGACGCCGTACCTCTACGGAGGCTGACTCACCGCCGGGCGCGGGCCGGTGTGGCCGCCCCCCACCGCCGCCAGGGTGATCCGGATCAGCCTTTCGATCCGGTCGGGCCCCCTGGTGCCGGCGTCCCGAAGCCGGCGACGATCGCCGAACCCTGCGGCGCGGCCACGATGCCGACGACACCCGGGCCGCGGCGGAGGCCTCTGTTCACCGCCCCTTCATGCCATGTACCTTTCAATCAATCGACGCGTGGAGAACCCTCGACCAGGCTCTACGCGCGCAGACTGCGCCCGCACCGCCTCTCCCCACCCCACACGGAGGTTCGCCGGATGCCCGGAACCAGCAGTTCCCGCCGCAGACTCACCACCGCCCTGGCCGGCCTCGGGCTGCTTCTCGGCGGAGCCGCCCTCCAGCTCGGTACCGGCGCCCCCGCCCAAGCGGCGGCCCCGCACCGCATCCTGTTCGACAACGCCCACGCCGAGACGGCCGGCAACGCCGACTGGATCATCTCCACCAGCCAGCCCGACCCACTCGGCCAGGACTCCTCCCCGTCCGCCGAGACGGACTGGACCGGCGCCCTGTCCTCGTGGGGCGTCGCGCTGGAGAAGACGGGTGCCTACAGCCTGAAGACGCTGCCGGCCGGCTCCGCCCTCAGTTACGGCGGCACGTCCGCGACCGACCTGTCGAACGTCGACACGCTGGTCCTGCCGGAACCGAACACGCTGTTCACGAGCGCCAGAAGACCCGTCGGTCGGCAGCAGATTCGTGAACAGATCCTCCGTGATCGCACCGTAGACCCGCAGGGCCGGGATCACGGGCGCTTGATACACCTCCGTACCGCCGCCCTGCGCCAGCAGGACGGGCATCAGCACTTCCCAGGCGCCCGACCTGAGCCAGAGGCTCTGGAGACGCTTCAGCGACGCGGTGGAGACGCCGAAGACCCCGTTCAGCTCCTCCCAGGTGGTACCCGTGCGGAGCCTGTGCAGCATCGCCCTGAGTGCCTGGCGGAGATCGAAGCGGCCCTTCAGTAGCGCCGGATCGACGTCCAGCAGAACGTCCTGCGCCTGGCGCCATGTCTCGTCGCCCGGGTCGTCCGGAACCAGCGTGCTGGATTCCACGTGCCAAGCGGTGACCGAGCAGGGCCGGCCGGTACGCCGGGAGAACTTGTGCTCCTCCGGCACCACCGTGATGTCGAACATGTCGAACAGCTCGGCCTGCTTGCTCAGGTCCAGCGTGTGCATCTTGCCCTTGGCCTTGCTCACCAGCTCCACCATGCTGTTGGCCCGCGCGGCGGCTGAGTCGTACTCGGCCAGCCAGGCTTCCGTCTCGGCCAGAGCCGAACGCAGAGCCTCCAGCTCGACGTTCATCTCGTCCAGCGCCTCCTTGGTGGCCTCGGCATCGAGCCCCAGGACCGCGGCGTTCTTGATGGCGTTCTTCACGGCCTTCTGCTGCGCATCCACCTGCTGACGCAGGCTCTCCGCGCGCTCCGTGTAGGCGCTGTGGTTGCCGGGCAGGTTCTCGGCCCACTGTTCAGCCAGGTGGCGCAGACGCTCGGGCTCCCCGAGGAAGGTCGTCAGGCGACTCCAGACGTCCTTTTCGACGGACGCGGCCTCCAGGTAGGAGTCGCCGCATGGCGCCTCGTCAGAGGCACCCTGGCAGCGATACATACGGGTCCCGTCGGGACGGCCGGCCCCGACGTAGACCTTGCCGCAGGAGCCTTCGATGTGGCCGGACAGCGGGTAGTGGTCGTTCGCCCGACGGTCGTGGGCATGGTCGTCCAGCGCCCGCTGGAGCTGGGCCGCGCGCGTCTCGGAGATGATCCGAGGGACCTCCAGGGCGACGGTCGGGCCGTACAGCGGCTCGCCGGCGTCGTCCACCTTGGTCTTGGTTCGGCCGTCCGTCTTGCGGAAGTACACCGTGCTTTCGAGCAGGTGACTGCTCCTCAGGAGCCGGTCGACACTGCCCGTGTCCCACGCTTTGCCGCTACGGCGGCGGTAGCCCAGCTCATTGAGCTTGGCGCCGACCTCTTCCTTCGAGAGGCCCGCCCAGCCGTTCTCGTCGGCGAAGAGGTCCACCGCCTTGACCGCGCAGTGGACTTCGTCCTCATGGAGGACGACCACGGCATCCTTGCCCTTGCCCTGGAGCGCCAGACCGAACGGCGGTACGCCCGAGGGCCAGCCGCCCTCGGCCAGCTTGCGGTCCCGGCCGCCCATCGTGCGTTCCAGGATGAGCGTGTGTTCCAGCTCGGCCATGAAGGCCAGGAGGGACATGACGATGCCGAACATGTCGTCCTCGGTGTCGATCCGGCCATCGCCGGTCACCACACGTACGCCCAGATCCTGCGCGTCGTAGATCCAGCGGTGGATGTCCCGCATCGTGCGTCCGATGCGGTCCAGCTTCGCGAAGATCACTACATCGAACGCGCCCGCCTTGATCTGGCGGTTCATCTCGTCCAGGTCCGGCCGGCTGGCGAGCTTGCCGGACACGGCACCGTCCGTAAACACGGTGACGTCGTACTGCCCCTTGCCGAACAGCCGGTCCAGTTGTGTCCGGCAGACGTCGTCCTGGACGTTCAGCCCGAAGCCTTCCATCTGCTGGGCCGTGGACACCCGCAGATAGATGGCAACCCTCAGGCGGCCGGACTTCCTGCGGGGAGCGGGCAGGGTAGCGTTGCGCATGTCAGTCCTCTCGCGACTGGCTCTGTGATCCCGGGAGCGTTTCTCAGGCCCTCCCGGGATCACTCATGTGGCCGCAGCTTATGCGCTGGCGTCCTCGCCGAAGAGGATTTCCAGGAGCCTCGCCCGCTGTGCGGGCCTGGGGGAGGGGGTGACCCTCCAGAGAATGTCCACTTTCGGGTCCGGTGCATCCTTGACCAGCTCGCACAGCTGCTCGCCGGCCTCCGCGGCCCGTACGAGTCTCGCTTCCCCGTCCTGCATGGCCGCTCCTTACGGACGTGCTGGATGCGCGTGGCAGACCATCCCTTCTCGGAGGCCGCACAGGCACACAGGTTTGATCGTGTCAGCAACTACCCTCCGGACTGAATCCCGAAGTACAGGGCCAGCAGGCCGAAGATCAAGGCGTAGCCGATCCAGAAGAAGGGCAGCTTGTCACTGCCCTTCCGCATGGATGCCGGGAGCCAGCCGCCCGAGTCGGGCGGGCCGTACTTCTCCCGATGCATGGCGATGATGCGCTCGTTGTCTTCCTGGTCTGCGTGCCCCATGGCGTCCCCTCTCCTCGCGCGTCAGTGTGACGACGGGGAGAGGGCTGGGCAAACGTCCCTGCTTACGCGGGCACGGGCGAGAACTGCGGGAAGGCGCCCGCGTACTGCGGGTCCACGTACCACGCCTTCGTGTCCTTGTGGAAGGAGAACTGCCCGCCCTCGGACGGCCGGCCCTTGCGCATGCCGTACTGCTGCGTGATGCCGTCGAACTCGCCCTTCTTCGGGAAGGGGACGTTCAGCCGGTACCAGCCGGCCTGCGAGTACTCCGACCCCCGGTTCTGCACTGCCGGGGCCGGCGGCGGGGGCGGGACCGCGGGGCCGCCCTGGTAGCCCGGAGCCTGCGGCACGGAGACGTTCGGCCCGAAGGGCGGGGGAGTGGGCATGCCCGGCGCCTGGGGCGCCGCGGGAGCGCCCTGCGGGACCGGCGTGGCCCCGAGGCCGTTGCCCAACGCCGCACCGGCCTTGATGGCCGCCCAGGCCCGGCCGATGGCCGCGCCGGCCTCACCGCTCTCCAGCTCCTCGAAGGCCGTCTTGACCTCGTCCGCGGTGTTGGCGCGGACCACGAGCATGGGGCCCTGGCCGTTCATGGAGATCGTGAAGCGGTGGTTGTGCGGGTTCGCCGGGAAGTCCGGGTAGATCGCCGGGCCGCCCTGGGCGTCCTCGCCGCCCCAACCCTGCTCGTCCTCGGTGGTCTGCTCGGGCATGACGTCGGTCATGGTGCTCCGTTCGGGAATCCAGGCGGTGTCCGCCTGCGGATCGTTCAGCAGCTCAGCCGCTGGTCTGTAAAGCGCCCACTTGCGGGCGTAGGGAGGGGCGTCGATGACGATGCCTCCGGAAACAACAAGCCCCACGGTCGCCCGTGGGGTGGAGTGCCAGATCAGGCCGTCAGAGGACGGCACTCACGCTTCCTGGATCTCCAGGAAGAAGAGCGTGCCGCTCGTCTCGTCCTCCACGCCGATGACGGCCTTCGTGCCGGCGGTGTCGATCGCCGACGCGCTCAGGGTGCTGGTGCCGCGATTGATCGTGAGGATCAGCAGCTCACGCAGTTCTTCGATGGTCACTCGTCCCCCTCCGGGGTCTCGAATCGGATGCAGCCGGGGTGGTGCCCGCAGGCCTCACAACAGGCGCCGCAGTCGCAGTTGGGCAGCATCAGTTGCCGTCAGCCAGCTCGTTCAGCTGGGTTATCGCCCAGTCGACGCCATCGGAGAAGTCGGCGGACCGGTCGGGGTTGACCGTGCGCAGGTGCCTGGCGGCCTGCCTGAGTAGAGCCGCACTGTAGGCGTCCACGAGGTCAGACGCCCAGGTGCGGTCACCGCCCGCCGAGTCGGCGTCGCGGGTGACGATGTCGATCAGCTCGTCACGACTCGCCATCAGGCCCTCCAGCCCTTCGGCTTACCCCAGCCGGCGGGCCTGGGCAGCGCGGACATGTTCGACCAGTGCAGGACGCGGTTCATCTCGGCCCGGGTCATGTCGGGCCGCTCGCCTACGGCCACGGCGCGGTTGGCCTTGGCCACGGCGCGGGATGTCTTGCGGTAGCTGGAATGGCGGTAGCTCACGCGCTCTCCTGGAAGGCCTTACGTGCGACGAGCACGTTCCACACCAGCAAGAGGATGTCGATGATCAGCCACTTGAACGAGTGGCTACGGATGTCCAGGCCGACGAAGATCGCCACGCCGAGGACGCACAGCAGGGCGCCTGCGCGCGACATCATCGGGCGGTCGAAGAGGCCCCAGACGGCACTGGCCACGCCGAGCAGGATGATGCTGAAAGGAATCCACCAGAGGGTGTCCACTGTTCTCCTCAGAACTGGGGTTGGTAGCCCGGCGACGCCGGGTCGTAGAGGTGGGCCAAGGGCCCGTTCTGGGCCGCGCAGGCGGCCTGCACGTCGCACAGCGGGTAGCACTCCCGCGGGAAGCCGTTGGCCTTGAAGTCGCCCTTGAGGATCTGGTCCCAGGCCGCGCCGTAGACGGCGCCGATCTCCTTCACGTCGACCCCAGAGAGGTCGAACGGCTTGCCCAGCGTCGCCTTGCGGTTCATGAAGGGCACGCCCATGTGCACGTCCACGTCGTACTTGACCTTGAGCAAGGCCGCGTACGTCTCGAACTGCGCCGCCGTCTTCGGCGGGCGCTTCCCGGACTTCAGGTCCAGGATCACGAGCTTCTTCATGACTGGGTCCCAGAAGACCCGGTCCAGGAACGCCTTGATCTCGACCGGGCAGCCGGGCAGCTTGCCCGACACGTCCAGCTCGATGGCCGGCTCGCCGTCGGGCGTGGTCCAGATCTCCCAGGGACTGCGCTCGCGCCAGTCGATGTACGACTGGACGAACTGGAGGCCCATGCGACGCCAGTCCTCGATGCCTTCCGTCTTCGAGCGGCGCCACTTGTTCTCGTTGGGCTCCTTCTCCCGGGCTTCCGTCAGCTGATTGTTGAAGTACACCTCCCAGACCTGGCCCGCGGGGAACACGTCGCCGTTGCCGACGACAGACATCAGGTCGTAGTGCTCGGTCGCCTCGTGCACGGCGGAGCCGCCTACGAGCCACAGAGCGGGCGCCTGGGGAGCCCTGGCGACCCGGGTGAGGAAGTACGCCTTGGCGCAGCGCTCCAGCGTCTCCCTGGAGCTGTGGGACAAGTGGGCGGGCAGCTTCATGACGCCTTCCTCTGGCGGTCCGGCCGGTTGGCGTACTCCCTGACCACGACCGCTTGCGGGTTGTAGATCCGTACGTCCTCGGCTCTGATCCACTTGCGCGAGCTGTAGCGACGGCCACGGCCGTCGATGAGCACGAAGACCCACAAACCGTCCTCGGTCTGGCCGACGTACCAGCAGTCGCGGACAATGCCGTTGCTGCGCGCCCACAGATGGCGGCGCCCGTCGGTCTCGGGAAAGGGCGGCTTGCTGTCCGCGGCGCCGGGCTCCAGCTCCAGCGGCTTCAGCTCCACGACAGGCGCCGGCTCCTGAGCCGCCATCTCCGCAAGATGGCGCTCCCATTCGCGGATCAGGTACATGGCCGGGGTCTCGGGTATGCCGGTCATGCGCTGGATCTCGCGGAAGACCGTGCCGCCTGTCCGCAGGCGGTGCAGCTCCTCGCCCCACCGAAGGCGGCGTTCCCGCGGCCAGCGCTTGACGGCCGCGGCCAGCGCCTGGCGGACACGCCAGCGCTCGAACGGATCGAGCCCGCCCCAGACGCCGTACGCCTCACCGAGGGTGTCCCTGCGGCACTGTGCCTTGACCGGGCAGTATCCGCATTTGACCTTGGCCCTGTCCCAGGCCTTCTGCACCTCCTTCGGAGGCTCCCGGTTGATCGCGCTCACCTCCGCGAAGAAGATTTCGTGATCTCGGGGGCCCTTACAGATCGCGTGCTTCAGGTACTTGCGCTCGGGGTCGTAGAGCATCAGCGGTACCTCAGGTACGCCGCGGCCATGAGGAAGCCGACGGCGCCGCCGATGAACGCTTCGGCGAGCTTCCAGCCGGCCCAGGCTGCGGGCTCCTTGAGCGCCCTGGCGGCGCGCTTGATCAGTTCCACCAGTACGGCACCCCAGACATGACGAAGGCCGCCGAGAAGGCGGCCAGGATGATCAGCTTTTGGAGTCGGGTCACGGTGCCGACCCTTCGGGCGGCTCACCCGCAGATGCACGGGTAGACCCGGTGGCACCGAGGGCAGACAGGCACGACGGGCACACGCCCCCTCCGTTCTTCTCGCGGCGGGCCAGCTCCAGCTCTCGCCGCAGTCGTTCGTTCTCCTGGACCAGGCGGTAGCCCGCCTGGCTGGAGCCGGCCTCGTGGCCGCGCTTGTACGCGGCTTCGACGTGGGGGAGCAGGGCGACGTAGGCACTCTCCTTGATCCAGTCGGTTCCTGAGACCCAGGCGCTCACGGTGGAGCGCAAGGCCTCGTGCCAGGCCACCTGTCGGGGCATGGTTCCTCCAGGTCAGCGAGCTGACAGCTCGAATTCCAGAACCTGCGCGCGACCGGAGGGGCTTTGAGAAGACGGCGATCATGAACTTCGTGAAGAACGGCGGCGGACTGTTCATGATCTCCGACCACACCGGAGCCGACCGCAACAACGACGGCGAGGACGCGGTCGAGATCTTCAACGACCTGATGACGGACAACAGCGTCGACTCCACCGACCCCTTCGGCTTCTCCATCGACTCCCTGAGCATCAGCTCGGACCACCCCGCCGCGATCAGCGACAGCACCGACCCGGTGCTGCACGGCTCCTTCGGCACCGTCACCAAGAGCCTGATCGCCAGCGGAACGACCGCCACGCTCAAGCCCGCCGACAACAGCGGCGTCAAGGGTCTGCTGTACCGCACCGGCTACTCCGGCACCACCGGCGCGTTCTTCGCCACCAGCACCTTCGGCAGCGGCCGGGTCGCGTTCTGGGGGGACAGCTCCCCGATCGACGACGGCACCGGCCAGTCCGGCAACACCCTGTACGACGGCTGGAACGACTCCGGCGCCACCGACGCGGCCCTCGCCCTCAACGCCACCGCGTGGCTGTCCGGCGCGAGCGGCGGCGGCACCGGCGGCGGCTCGACGTCCTGCACCGCCGCCCAGCTCCTCGGCAACAACGGCTTCGAGTCCGGCAGCACCGGGTGGAGCGCCACGAGCGGCGTCATCACCGACTCGACCGGCGAGAAGGCCCGTTCCGGCTCGTACTACGCCTGGCTCGACGGCAACGGCACCGCCACCACCGACACGCTCGCCCAGTCGGTGACCATCCCGTCCGGCTGCCCCGCCACGCTCGGCTTCTCCCTGCACGTCGACACGGCCGAGACCACCACCAGCACGGCCTACGACACCCTCAAGGTCCAGGTCGTGGGCGGCTCCGGCACCGTCCTCGCCACCTTGGCGACGTACTCCAACCTCGACGCCGCGTCCGGCTACACCCAGCGCACCTTCGACCTCGGCGGCTACGCCGGGCAGACCGTCACCCTGAAGTTCACCGGCACGGAGGGCTCCAAGTACCAGACGTCGTTCGTCGTGGACGACACCTCGCTCCAGGTCGGCTGAGCCGGGGGAGGGGCGCGTCAGGCGGCCGGCACCGTCCGCTCCGGCACGTTCCAGCCGGAGACCCGCACCTGCGGCGCCGACCCGTGCAGATCGCCGGTCCGGTAGGTGGCGGTCAGGGTCAGCTGCTCGCCGGGCCACAGGCTCACCTCGTTGTCCGACCAGCGCACCGGCAGCGCCGGCCGGCCCTGCGCGTCCACGAGACGGACGTCCGTGAACAGCGCCGGGGTCGTGCCGGTCCCGGCGCTCCGCAGGGTCACCGTCGTGGTCGAGGTGCCCTCCGCCGACCGGGTGACCGCCGTCGCCGTCACCGGCACCCGCGCCATCGGGGTGAGCCCGCCGAGGTCGGCATAGCCCGTGGTCGGCGTGTGGTACCAGTCGGTGTCGTCCCAGTCGAGGGTGTCCGGCACGGTGGAGAGCCAGTACACGTTCCGGCTCACCACCGTGCCCCCGGCGTCGGTGAGCACCAGCCGGAGCAGGTGGGTCCGCGCCGGACCGTCCACCGAGGCCGGCAGGGTCAGCGCGGTCGTGCGGGCGCCGTCGCCGTCGACGGCCGTCCCGGTGACGGTGCCGTCGTACCTGCGCGTGCCGTCCGGGTCGAAGAGCGTGGCCCGGACGGTGAGACCGTGCTCCCCGGTGTGCCGGTTGTTCACCACCACGACCGAACGGTCGTCGTAGGAGTACTGGACGTGCAGCGGCTCGTTCGCCTTCTTCGCCCCGAAGTAGGCGCCGTTCTGGTCGAGATAGCGGTCCGTCAGCTGCCAGTGCAGTGATGTCCAGCCGCTGTTGAACATCCAGTGCACGACCCCGGTGGCGGGCCTCTCGGCGTCCGTGGCGTTGCGCCCGTACGCCTCGAACTGGGCGCGGACGTTCTCGTACTGCGCCAGCTGGGCCTTGCGGACGTAGTCGGTGAGGCCCGTGGGGGCGCCGTAGCGGCCGGCCAGGGCGTGGTCGTAGAGGGCGAGCGTGCCGAAGGTGGCCGACGGCGAACGGTGGTACTGCCGGGCGTCCGGGTCCCGCCAGAGGCTGTCGAGCTCGGCGGGTGTCAGCATCCGGCGCAGGGTGTCCAGGGTGGGGATGCTGGGGCCCGCGCTGGTCTCGGAGTTGAAGCCGGTGGCTCCGCCCTCGCGTTTGGCGTACCAGTAGCCGGGCGGCACCCAGTCGTACGGGCCGCTCATCTTCATCCCCGAACGGCCCAGCCGCGGGGTGGATTCGTCGGAGGCGGCGGGGACCACGGGGGCGGTGAAGTCGGCGGCCTCCAGGGCGTCGAGGTACTCCCTCTCGATCGTCGCGTTCGGGGCGGAGTCGCTGCCGATCAGGAAGGACAGCACGCTGGGGTGGTCGCGCAGCCGGGCTGCCTCGGCGGCCATGGACGCCCTGGCGACGCGATGGTCGGCGTCGGTCCACTTCTTCCCCGACCCGCTGGGATTGACGTCGCCCTCCCACTTGTCGCAGCACTCCCAGCCCGGCAGGGTGAGGACGCCGTAGCGGTCGGCCAGAGCGAAGAACTCGTCCGGCTCCAGATGACCTTCCAGACGGAGGGTGTTCAGGCCGAGGTCGACGGCGTACTTCAGCCGGTCCTCGGCGTAGGCGCGGTCCCAGCGCAGGAACTCGTCCGGGGACCAGCCGCCGCCCCTGACCAGCAGCCTGCGGCCGTTGATCCGGTACTGCCGGGCACCGTCCGCGTTCAGCGGTGCCCGCACGTCCCGGATACCGAAGGTCTCGTGCGCGGTGTCGGAGACCGTGCCGGCGACGGACGCGGTGAGGGCGAGGTCGTACAGCGGCTGCCCGCCCATCCCGGCCGGCCACCACACCTTCGGCCCGGTCAGGCGCAGGCCCGGGGTGTCGTCGGGGGTGAAGGTGACGGTCTTCGTCTCATGGGCGGCGAGCGGCACGGTCCGGGTGAGCCGCGTGCCGGCGACGCTGCCGGAGATCTCGGCGGTCACCGGCGTGGCGGAGTCGTTGCGCGCCCGGGCCTTCACCGTCAGGCGGGCGGTGGCGAGCGACGGCACGGCCAGCTCCGTCACCACGTGTGCGTCGCGCAGGGCGACCGGGCCGCCCCGGCGGACCAGGACGTCGCGGACGAGGCCCATATTGCGGTCGGGCGGCGGCTGGAGCCAGTCGAGCCAGCCCATGGTGAGGTCGCTGTTCGGGTCGTTGGGCCGGACCCGGAAGGCGACCGTGTTCGTGCCGGACCCGACCAGCGATGTGATGTCCAGTTCGTGACGGGTGTAGGCGCCGGTGACGTCCGCTGCCCCGGCCACCCGGTGGCCGTTCACATAGACGTCGGCCGCCGAGACGACCCCGCTGAAGTCCAGGAACGTGCGCCGAGCGGTGTCCTCGACGGTGAAGTCGGAGCGGTACCACCAGGGCACCTCGAAGTCGGCCTTCTGGATCTTCTGCTGGTTGGTGGAGCGGAACGGGTCGGCGTACACGCCGTTCGCCAGCAGCGCGGCCAGCACGGTGGAGCGGGGGCCCGTCGGATACCAGCCCGTCGCCGGGTAGCCGGGGGAGGAGACGGCCGCCGCGGAGTCGGTCACCTGCGCGGTGGACCGGACGGCGAAGCCGGCGAGGGGGGTGCCGGCGCCGGGGGTGGCGGGCACGTGCGTGACACGGTCGGACCGGTCGGGTTCCGCCGCGTCCCGGGGGTCGGCCCAGGCGCCGGCGGTGAGGGTGCCGGCCAGGACGAGCAGCGCGACGGCCTGGGGGAGCCGGCGGGCGGGACGAGGGAACACGGCGGTCTCCAGCCTCGTAAAGTTAGGAAACTTTACAAACGCCGGTCACGCTAGGGTGGCCCCCGGACCCTGTCAACGACCCTCGCCGTCGTCGACGTTGATCGGGTCAGGTTCCGGCCGTCCGGCGCTCGAACACCACGTTCCGGGCCGTGTCCAGCGCCGTGGCCACCGCGCCGAGCAGCACCGCGTCCGCGCCGAGCCGGCTCGGTGCTATCCGCGGGCGCAGTGGGGTGAGCGCGCGCAGCCGCTCACGGACCGGCCGGAGCAGCAGCCCGGCGCTGTGGCCGAGCCCGCCGCCGAGAACGACGAGATCCGGGTCCAGTACGGCGGCGGCGGCCGCCACCGTGTGCGCGATCCGCTCGGCCTCCAGCTCCACGGCCCGCACGGCGGCCGGCTGCCCCTGCCGGGCCGCGTCGAACACGGCCTTCGCCGTCAGCCGGCCGCTCATCCCGAACCGCCGGGCGGACTCGACCACGGCCACCCCGGCCACCGCGTCCTCCAGCCGCTCCGGCCTGCCCCGGCCGGGCCAGGGCAGGAAGCCGATCTCGCCGGCCAGCCCGTGCGCGCCGGTGAACAGCCGCCCCTCGCTGACGACGCCCATGCCCAGACCCGTGCCGATCAGGAGGTACGCGAAGAGCCGGCTGCCCGCGCCGGCGCCGTACGCGTACTCGCCGAGCGCGGCCAGATTGGCGTCGTTGTGCACCTCCAGCGGGACGCCCAGCTCCTCGCGGATCCGGTCCACGAGGCCCGCGCGGCCCCAGCCCGGCAGATGCGTCGCGTACCGGACCCGCCGGTGCCGTTCGTCGTACACCCCGGGCGTGCCGAGCACCCCGTGCGCCACCTCGGCCGGGACCGTGCCCGACTGCGCGATCGCCCGCCGCGCGGTGTCCACGACCAGGCCGGCCAGAGCGGCGGAGGTACGGGCCGGATTGGGCACGTCGGTCCGTGCGACGACCGCGCCGTCCAGGTCGGCCACGGCCACACGCAGCCGGCTCCGGCCGATGTCCACGCCGAGTGCGTACCCGGCGGCCGGGTCGGGCGCGTAGAGCACGGCGGTGCGACCGCGCTCGGGGGTGTGCGTGCCGGCCTCGCGCACCAGGCCGGCCGACTCCAGCGAGGCCAGCGCGCTGGAGACCGTCGGCTTCGACAGGCCGGTGTCCCGGGCCAGTTGGGCGCGCGAAGCGGCACCGAGGGCGCGCAGCCGGTCCAGGAGCAGCCGCTCGTTGGCACTGCGCAGGCGCCGGCGGCTCCAGGGCTGTTCGGGCGGCTCCGTGACGTCGCTGGCGGGCATCGCACCATTCTCGTGCATGTCCGGCGCATACTTGACGCCTCTCGTAAGGCTCCTTAACTTATCGGCCCCGCCGGGTACGGCGTGGTCCCGTGGCGTCAGGAGTCCCCATGTCCGGCAGCCCGCCACCCACGGGTGGTTTCGTCCGTCGCGTCGGCCTGTTGCAGGCCACGGCGATCAACATGAGCCAGATGTGCGGCATCGGACCGTTCGTGACGATCCCGCTGATGGTCGCCGCGTTCGGCGGCCCCCAGGCGGTCACCGGATTCGTCGCGGGCGCGGTCCTGGCGCTGTGTGACGGGCTGGTCTGGGCGGAGCTGGGCGCCTTGATGCCCGGCTCCGGCGGCAGTTACGTCTATCTGCGCCAGGCCTTCCAGTACCGCACCGGCCGCCTCCTGCCGTTCCTGTTCGTGTGGACGGCCATGCTGTTCATCCCGCTGATCCTGTCCACGGGTGTGGTCGGCTTCGTGCAGTACCTGGGCTATCTCGCCCCCGGTCTGGGGCGGACCGCCGGCGATCTGACCGGCCTCGGTGTCATCGCCCTGGTGGTCCTGCTGCTCTGGCGCGGCATCGAGCACATCGCCCGTATCACGCTCGTCATGTGGGCGGTGATGATCGCCTCGGTGCTCCTGGTGATCACCGCCGCCGCGACCGGCTTCAGCCCGCACCTCGCCTTCACCTACCCGGCGCACGCCTTCGACCTGACGAGCGGCCACTTCTGGCCGGGCTTCGCCGCGGGCCTGACCATCGGGGTCTACGACTACCTCGGCTACAACACCACCGCCTACCTGGGCGCCGAGATCAAGGACCCCGGCCGCACCCTGCCGCGCTCCATCGTCCTGTCGGTCCTCGGCATCATGGCGATCTACCTGCTGCTCCAGATCGGCACCCTCGGCGTCGTCGACTGGCACCGGATGACCGACCCCCACGACATCGCCTCCACCTCGGTCGCCTCCGCCGTGCTGGAGGAGACCTGGGGCCGGGGCGCCGCCGACACGGTGACCGTGCTCATCCTGGTCACCGCGTTCGCCTCCGTGTTCACCGGGCTGCTGGGCGGCTCACGGGTGCCCTGCGACGCCGCCCGCGACGGGGTCTTCTTCCGGCCGTACGCGCGGCTGCATCCCCGGCACCGCTTCCCGGCGCTCGCTCTCGCGACGATGGGGGTGATCACCGCCGTCGGGTTCCTGATCGGCCGTCACACCGACCTGCTGACCCTGATCCAGCTGCTCACCACGGTGATGGTCATCGTCCAGGCGCTCGCCCAGATCGTCGCGCTGAGCGTGCTGCGCCGCCGGCAGCCGGACCTGCGCCGCCCGTACCGGATGTGGCTGTATCCGCTGCCGGCCGTCATCGCCTTCGCCGGGTGGTGCGTGATCTACGGGTACGCCGACCGCAACTCCCCGGGACGGCGCCCCGTCGAGTGGTCCCTGGCCTGGCTCGCCCTCGGCTGTGCGGCCTTCCTGGTCTGGGCCTGGCGGGAGAGGGTGTGGCCGTTCGGCGCGAAGGAGATCAGCGAGGAGTACGACGTCCTGGAGGCGAGCCCGGGTTGATGTGCGGAAGGCCGGTCCGCCCGGGCGGACCGGCCTTCTCCTCGCCTCGCCTCTCCTCCTACGGCCTGGGCCCGCTCCTTGCCGCCGTGCCGGCACAGGCCAGTCCGAGGACGAGGGCAAGGGCGCCGATGACGACGTTGTTGATGATCACGCCCGCGTCCGGGGCGCGGCCCACGATCCACGGTGCGACGATCATCCAGATGCCCAGGGCGCACATGGCCCAGCTGAGGCCGTACATCCGCTCGGGGGCCCGGGTGAATCCCAGCGCCAGCAGGCCTATCGCGATGCCCATGATCAGGTTGTGGGTCGCGAGTGCGGGCTGGTTCGCCGTGTAGTGCAGGATCCACGGGGAGGCGGCGCAGTACAGGCCGAGCAGGAACACCGGCCCGTCCACGAGCGCCACATCACGACCGTCGAGCATGCGGGCGTAGCGCGCCTGCATCTCCGGGACATCGGGGTGGCTCCTCATGTCACCCCTGTGCGAGACGTCGGCCATGTTCGTCTCCTTCGACTCTGCCGCCAGACCGGTGTCTGACGCGGTGTGCGGTAAGCGCCACAGAGTCCAGTTTGCACTTATTTCATCTTTATGTGTAGATACGGTCGGCCGCGTCCGTGCCCTCCGCGGTCTCCTGTTCCAAACTGCTGCGCAGACGACGCAGCCCCCGGCGCGCGTAACTCTTGACCGTGCCCAGCGGCCACCCGGTCCGCTCCGCGATCTGGGTCTGCGTGAGGTCCTCGTAGTAGGCCAGGCGCAGCACGCGCTGCTGGGGCGCGGGCAGCCGGGCCAGTTCGTACCCTACGAACACGCGGTCCAGGGCGGCCTCGGGCCGCTCGGCGGCGGAGTCGTCCCGCGGCAGGGCCGCGCCCACCGCCGTGACCAGCTCGCCGCGGCGCGTCCGGGCGGAGAGGGCGTCGGCGATCTTGCGGCGGGTGATGCCGACGATCCATCCCGCCACGGTCCCGCGCTCGGGCCGGAAGCCGGCCCGGCCCCGCCAGACGCCGAGGAACACCTGCTGGGTGACGTCCTCGGCCTCCGCGGCGTCGCCCAGCGTGCGCCATGCCAGCGAGTGCACCAGCCCCGCCCAACGGCGGTGGACCGCGGCGAGACAGGCCTCGTCACCGGCCACCAGACCGCGTGCGAGTTCCTCGTCGGTGAGCGGCTCCGCGACGGGGGACCACGACGGCGGACCGGCGGACCGGCCGGCCGGGGCCGCGGTGCGGGGCGCGACGGCGGTCGAATGCGGGCTCATGACGACTCCTTCGCGTCGGACGGGACGACCGGGGCGCATCGGCCGGGTCGTCCCTGCGGGCCGGCGGTGTCCCGGGGCGCGCTCCGGGCGTTCATCGTGTGAGTCCGTGGACCGGCTGGACAACTCGCATCGTTTCTGCGTCGTATGGTCGTCGTATGGATGCGACCGAACCTGCGGGGATGCCGGGGAGCGGCCGGGCGTTGGAAAGCGGGCGGGCCGCCTCCGCCGGGGCCGCGGAGCCGGGGCTGACCACCGGGGCGCTGGCCCGCCGGCTGGGCGTCTCGCCCACCACGCTGCGCTCCTGGGACCGCCGTTACGGCATGGGCCCCGCCACCCGCGCCGACGGCCGGCACCGCCGCTGGACGCCCCGGGACGTGACCATGCTGGAGACGATGTGCCGGCTCACCGCGTCCGGGGTGCCGCCCGCCGACGCCGCCCGTGCCGCGAAGGAGCGGGCGTACCCGGCGGCCACCCGCGCCCCGGCCGACGGCGCGCCCGCCCCGGCACCGCGGGCCGCCCCCGCCCTCCCCGCGGCGCCCGTCGTCGGTGCGCCCTCTCCCGGTGCCGCCCGGCAGGAGGGCCGCGGGCTGGCCCGGGCCGCCGTCCGGCTGGACGCGGCGGCCGTCGAGGAGCGGCTGGAGGCCGCCGTGGACCGGTACGGGGTGGTGGCCGCCTGGCAGGACGTGATGCTGCCGACCCTGCACGCGGTGGGCCGCCGGTGGGAGTCGTCGGGGGACCGGTACGTCGAGGTGGAGCACCTGCTGTCCTGGCAGGTGTCCACCACCCTGCGCCGCCACACCCGGCAGCCCGTGGCGACGGCCGGCCCCACGGCTGCGGGTCCCGTGCTGCTCGCCTGCGTCCCCGGTGAACAGCACACCCTTCCGTTGGAGGCGCTCAACGCGGCACTGAGCCAACTCGGCGTCGGCACGCGCATGTTCGGTGCCGCGGTGCCGGCGGACGCGCTCGTCGCGGCGGTACGGCGGCTGGGCCCGGCCGCCGTGGTGCTGTGGGCGCAGGCCCGCTCCACCGCGAGCCTGCCCCTCGCCGAGCACGTGACCGCCATGGAATGGGGCGTCAAGGGCGCCCGCGCACAGCCCCAGGTGATGCTCGGCGGCCCCGGCTGGGCGGGCCGGCCCGCCCCCGGGATGCTCCGCCCGGCCACCCTGACCGAGGCGCTCGCCCCTCTGGTGACCGCCTGCGGCACCGCTCCGCCCGCCGAACCCGCCTGACCGGCGGACGGCGCCCCGCCAGGTCCACCGACGACCCGCGGACGCCGGCCACCGGGCCCGCTTCCCGGCCTCGCGAAGCGGGGTCTCAACCGCGGCCGGGGTCGCGGTCGCGGGCTCGGCGGAAGCGGGAGAGGCCCTCGGCCAGGCCGATGACCGGGTCCGGGTAGTCGCCGGTGCGTGCCCGGTCCGCGGCACCCAGCTTCCACGGCTCGTGCACCGCCGCGCCCGCGACGTCCCGCAGTTCCGGCACCCAGCGCCGCACGTACGCCCCGTCGGGGTCGTACCGCCTGGCCTGGGCGACGGGGTTGAGGACCCGGTTCGGGCGGGTGTCGGTGCCGGTGCCCGCGACCCACTGCCAGTTCAGCTGGTTGTTGGCCAGGTCTCCGTCGACCAGCAGCCGCAGGAAGTGCCGGGCGCCTACGCGCCAGTCCACGTACAGCGTCTTGGCCAGGAAGCTCGCCGTGAGCAGGCGGGCGCGGTTGTGCATCCACCCCTCGTGCAGCAGCTGGCGCATCGCCGCGTCGACCACCGGATAGCCGGTACGGCCCTGGCGCCACGCCTCGATGTCGTCCCACGCCGTCCGCTCGGACCGCCAGCGGTCGTGCTTGGTGCGGTAGTCGGCGCCGGCCGCGGCGGGCCGCGCCGCCAGCAGCTGGCGGTGGAAGTCGCGCCAGGCGATCTGCCGCACGAACGCCTCCGCGCCCGGCCCGCCCGCCAGGCGCGTGCGCCGCACCACCTCGACGGGGGACAGCGTGCCGAAGTGCAGGTGCGGCGAGAGCCGGGAGGTCGCGTCCCCGGCCAGGTCGTCGTGCCGGTCCTCGTAGGCGGCGACGCCGGAACGCAGCCAGGCGGCGAGCCGCTCCCTGCCCACCGTCTCGCCGCCCTCGGCCAGCCCCGGCGACAGCCCGGACAGCGCGGTCCGGGACGGCAGTTCCTCGGACCCGATGCCCGGCGGGACGCGGACCGCGCGCGGCGCGTCGCGCACGTCCCGCAGGTGCTGTGCCGACCACTGCCGGAAGTACGGCGTGAACACGGCGAAGTGGTCGGAGGAGGCCGGGGTCACCGCGCCCGGTGTCACCACGGTGGTCACCGTGTCGTGGACGTGCAGCCGCCGCCCGTCGGCCTCCAGGGCGCGCCGCAGCCGCTGTTCCCGCCGGTGGGCGTAGGCGCTCACGTCGGCCGCCAGGTGCACCTCGTCGGCGTCCGCCTCCGTGGCCACCCGGCACACCTCTTCCACGACGTCGCCGGAGCGCACCACCAGGCGTCCGCCCCGCCGGCGCAGCCCCGCGTCCAGGTCCCGCAGGCAGTCCGCGAGGAACGCCATCCTGTTGGGGGCGGCGAAGCCCGCGGCGGCCACCCCCGTGTCCCGTACGAACAGCGGGACGACCTGACGCGCCCCCTCCAGCGCGGCCCGCAGGGACGGATGGTCGTACAGGCGCAGGTCGGCGGTGAACAGGACGACCGAGACGTACATGGCGTGACTCCGGGGGCGAGGGATGCGGACGCCGGGCGGTTCCGGCGCGGCGGTCGTGGCGGATGCGGGGTCAGCGGACGGACGCGGCGGCCCGCCGGGCCGCCGCCCGTGCGATGTTGCGCGCCATCCCGCCGAAGACCACGGCGTGGAAGGGGGAGACGCCCCACCAGTAGGCGTGCCCGAGCAGCCCGTGCGGGTGGAACAGGGCCCGCTGGCGGTACCGGCTGCGGCCGCTGTCGTCGGGCTCCGCGTACATCTCCAGCCAGGCCAGTCCCGGCAGCCGCATCTCCGCCCGCAGCCGCAGCAGGTGACCGGGCTCGATCTCCTCCACCCGCCAGAAGTCCAGCGAGTCCCCCGCCCGCAGCCGCTGTGCGTCCCGCCGGCCCCGGCGCAGTCCGACCCCGCCGACCAGCCGGTCCAGCCAGCCGCGCAGGCTCCAGGCGAGTGGGAAGGAATACCAGCCGTTCTCCCCGCCCACGCCCTCGATCACCCGCCACAGCTCGTGTGCCGGGGCGTCCACGGCCGCCTCGCGGTGGTCGGTGTACAGGCTGCCGCCGGCCCAGTCGGGGTCGGTGGGCAGCGGATCGCTGGGCGCGCCGGGCACGGCGGCGGACGACCAGCGGGTGGTCACCCGCGCCTCGCGCACCCGGCGCAGGGCCAGTCGTACCGCGTCGTCGAAGCCGAGCGGATGCCCCGGCGGGCCGGGCACGTACCGGTCGATGTCGTGCTCGTGGCAGATGACCTCGTGGCGCAGCGACTCGGTCAGCGGGCGTGCGAGGGACGCGGGGACGGGCGTGACGAGGCCCACCCAGTGGCTGGAGAGGCCGGGGGTGAGGACCGGCACGGCCACGATGAGCCGCCGTGGCAGGCCCGCGACGCGGGCGTACCGCTTCATCATGTCCCGGTACGTCAGGATGTCCGGCCCGCCGATGTCGAAGGTGCGGTTGACGTCGTCCGGCAGGCCCGCGCTGCCGACCAGCAGACGCAGCACGTCCCGTACGGCGACGGGCTGGATCCGGGTGTGCACCCAACTGGGCGTGATCATCACGGGCAGCCGCTCGGTGAGGTAGCGCAGCATCTCGAAGGAGGCCGATCCCGAGCCGATGATGACGGCGGCGCGCAGCACGGCGGTCGGCACGCCCGAGGCCAGCAGGATCCGGCCGACCTCCGCCCGGGACCTCAGGTGCGGGGAGAGCCGGTCCACGGGCACCCCGGCCGGTGCGAGCCCGCCCAGGTACACGATGCGGCGCACACCGGCCGCCTTCGCCTGCTCACCGAAGAGGCGGGCGGCGCGGCGGTCGGTCTCCTCGAAGCCGCTGCCGCTGCCCAGCGCGTGCACCAGGTAGTAGGCCACGTCGACGTCCCGCATCGCCTCGGCGACCGAGGCGGCGTCGGTGACGTCACCCCTCACCACCTCCGTCGCGCCCGCCCACGGGTGGTCGCGCAGTTTGCCGGGGGAGCGGGCCAGGCAGCGCACCCGGTGCCCGGCGGCGAGCAGCTCGGGCACGAGCCGGCCGCCGATGTAGCCCGTGGCTCCCGTCACCAGACAGCGGAGTCCGCCTGCCGAGTCGTCGTGGTTCATCGCTGCCGTTCCTCCGCGTCGGTGACTCCCCGGAAGATGCCTTCCCGCCGGGCCGCGTCCGCGGATGCGTGTCCTTCCATAGGCTGATCCCGTGGTGACCGCGGACGACCGGGAACGACACGCCGCACCGCCGCAGGTCCGGCGCCGGACCTGCGGTCCTTCGCCGTGCACCTGCGCCGGATGAACGGCGGGATCGACCGGCCGGTGCACGCGTCCGCCGGCGGGCCCACCGGCCGCACGCCACCGATGTCCAGGCCCTGGCCGGCCGTGCTGGACGCGGAGCAGCCGATGACACCGGGCCGCCCGCGCGCGCATCCGGGCCTGACCTCGGGGGCGGTCACCGCCTGTCCGGAGCGGCTGGAACGCGCCGGCCACTCCGACGGGTCCGGGAGAACGCCGACCGGCGTGTGCTCCATCTGCACTACGCCGACGGCGCCCGCGCGGCGGCCCGCAGCCACTTCCGGCCGCTCGCGGAGGCGACGGAGGCGGCCCGGTGGCGGTTCGGCCCGGGTGAGCTTCCGGCGGCCCCGCGTTTCCCGACCGCGCTCGACGAGGAACCCTCCCGCATGCGCTGCCCCCCGCGACGGGCCGCGTCCGCCGGCCCGCCGGGGACGGTCCCGCATCCGCCGGCCCCTCGGCACCGGAAGCAGCGGGTGTCCGCCGTGGGGGCACGGCAACCACATGACTCGATGATCGAGACCGTCGTTCATCGAGGTGTCCGCCTCCGTTCCGACCCGGGAGAGAGATGGCCGCCCGTTCCCTCCGTACCGCCCGCCTGCTCCTCCCCTTCGCACTCCTCGCGGCCTGGCTGGCCGTCGGCGGCTTCCTGGGCCCGTTCGCCGGGCGCCTCGGCGAGGTCTCCACCAACGACCAGGCCGCCTTCCTGCCGCGCAGCGCCGAGTCCACCCGGGTCATCACCGAACAGCGGACCTTCCGGCAGCACGAGACGCTGCCCGTCATCGTCGTGTGGACCGCCGACGGGGGCGGCTCCGTACGCCGGCAGCAGGCCGCCGCCACCACCGCCCTCGTCTCGCTCACCCGAACGCCGGGCGTGGCCGGCCGGACCTCCCCGGCCGTGGCCGCCGAGGACGGCAGGGCACTGCAGGGGGTCGTACCGCTGCGGCCCGACCTCGGGGACCGGCTCCCGGCCGCGCTCGACCGGATCCACGCCGCCGCGGACCGCGTGCCGGGCACCACCGCGCAGCTGGCCGGCCCCGCCGCGACCCAGGCGGATCTGGCCGACGCCTTCGCCGGCATCGACGGCCTGCTCCTCGGCGTCGCGCTCGCCGCGGTCCTGGTCATCCTGCTGCTCGTCCACCGCAGTGTGCTGCTGCCGTTCCTGGTCATCCTGAGCGCCGTGTTCGCCCTCGGGCTGGCCTGCGCGCTCGTCTACGCCCTGGCCGACCACGGTGTGGTCCGCGTCGACGGGCAGGTGCGCGGCATCCTGTCCATCCTGGTGATCGGCGCGGCCACCGACTACGCCCTCCTCTTCAGCGCCCGCTACCGCGAGGAACTCACCCGGCACGCCGACCGGTTCACGGCCGCCACTGCGGCGCTGCACCGGTCCTGGGCGCCCATCACCGCCAGCGCGGCCACCGTCGCACTCGGTCTGCTCGCCCTCCTGTTCAGCGACCTGACGAACAACCGGGCGCTCGGACCGGTCGGCGCCCTCGGCATCGGCTGCGCCCTGCTCAGCGCCCTCACCTTCCTGCCGGCCGTGCTCCTCCTCCTGGGCCGGAGCGCCTACTGGCCCACCCGGCCCCGGGCCACCGACGGCACGGACAACGCCCGCGGACTGTGGCAGCGCGTCGCCGGCGTCGTCGACCGCTCACCGCGCACGGTGTGGGCGAGCTGCCTCGTCGCCCTGCTGGCCTGCGCCGCCTTCGCCCCCACGCTCGCCTCCAGGGGCGTTCCGCTGTCCGAGACCTTCGTCGACGACGCGCCGTCCGTCGCCGCCCAGGACACCCTCGACCGGCACTTCCCCGGCGGAGCCGGCGATCCCGCCGTGGTCATCGCCGACGCGGCGCGGCTGCCACGGGTGCTCGCCGCCGCCCGGCGCACCGAGGGCGTCGCCTCCGCCACCGGAGTGAGCGCGTCCGGCCGGCCCGGCGCCGAGCCCCCGGTCGCCGGTGGCCGCGTCCGGGTCGACGTCACCCTCCGCTCGGCCGCGGACAGCGAGGACGCCAGGGACACGATCGCCCGGCTGCGCGGCTCCGTGCGGGCCGTACCCGGCGCTCACGCCCTGGTCGGCGGCTACACCGCGCAGCGGTACGACACCCTGCGCACCGCCGAGCGCGACCGGACGCTGACCGTCCCCGTCGTGCTGGCCGTCATCCTCGTGATCCTCGCCGGACTGCTGCGTTCCCTGGTGATGCCCGTCCTTCTCGTGGCAACGGTCGCGGTCGACTTCCTGGCCACCCTCGGGGTCTCCGCCCTGGTCTTCCGCCACGTGTTCGGTTTCACCGGCACCGACCCGTCCGTGCCGCTGTACGGGTTCGTGTTCCTGGTCGCCCTCGGCGTCGACTACAACATCTTCCTCATGTCCCGGGTGCGCGAGGAGTCACTGCGCCACGGAGTGCGGCAGGGCGTCGCGCGGGGGCTGGTGTCGACGGGCGGGGTGATCACCGCGGCCGGTGTGGTGCTGGCGGCCACCTTCGCCGCCCTCGGTGTCATCCCGCTGGCGTTCCTCGCCCAGATCGCGTTCATCGTCGCCTTCGGCGTCCTGCTCGACACGCTGGTGGTGCGCTCGCTGCTGGTGCCGGCCCTGGTGCGGGACATCGGCCGTCTCGCCTGGTGGCCGGGCCGGCTGAGCCGGCGCCCCGACGCGCGGGAGGCGCCGCGGACGCCGCGGGCGGCGGACGAAGTGCGGTGACATGCCCGCGCTGATCCGGGGCAACAGAAGCGGTACAACATGTACATTCCGTTCGGGTCAGCGACGCAGGAGGTGGCCGCCGTGATGAGTGCCAAGGTGTTGGAGCGTTTCCCCGCAGGGTCTCCGCGGGGATCGTGGCCGGCGGAGGAGTACGCGGCGGCCCGGCGCGCCGAGGGCGAACCGGCCACCGTGGTGATGGACCTGAAGTCGGACGCCTTCCTCGTCGTGGTCGACGGACCGGAGGACGACGGCCGCGCCTGAGACGCGGCCGTCACTCCCCGGCCAGTTCGCCTGCCCGCCGCAAAAAAGGCGGTGTGCGGGTCATGGGCCGCCTGCGGCACCGACTCCGCGCGCCGGCGCGCGAGCACCCCTGCGCAGCGGCCGGCTCGTGATCGTGCCGGACCGCTCCAGGGGTCCCCGGCGACGCCGAAGTCCGGCAGCACGGTGGCCCCGAGCCCCTCCGCGACCATCGGCTCGCCCATCTCCGCACCGTCGGTCGAGTACGAGAACACCGCGGTACGGCCCGCCGGCAGCCGGTGCACATGGCGGTGGGACCAGCAGCGGCACGGTCGCCGCGTCGACCGTGCCGAGGCGCACCGTACGGCTGAAGCGGTGCCGCTCACCGGCCGCCGCCCGCCGCCGGTCCACCGCCTGCGCCACGCTGACTATGTGCGGCGGCAGGCTCGTCGTCGCGCCCGGCTGTTCGCACTCCAGCAGTCGACCCCGGGTTCCCGCTCCGGGTTCCGCACGTTCTCGCTCAACGCCGGCTGCGACCGGCGCGGTTCGTCGGCCGCCCGGCGCAGCGAGCCCAGCCGGGTCACGGCCGCGATGTGCTCCGGCTGTTGCGTCCGCACCGCCGCAGAATGCGCGGTCGGCATCACCCGGGACACCGCGCGGCAGGCCTGGGCGGAGACGGACCGGCTGCTCGACGGCTTCGACCCGGAGACCGTACGGGCCGTCCGGACGGGCCTCGCCCGCAGCGAGTCGCAAGGCCGGCAGCGCATGCTCGCCCCGCACGGCGGCAGCCGGGAGAGCCTGGACATCCACCCCAACCTGTGGGCCGGCATCGAGCTGGTGCGCGGCGGGGCGGGCACGCCCCTGTCGTCGAGCACGTCAAGGAGTACCGCGCCCTCGGCGCCGAGGAGTTCGCCCTCTCCGGCTACCCGCACGTGGAGGAGGCGTACTGGTTCGGCGAGGGTGTACTGCCCCGGCTCGCCGCGCGGGGCCTGTGGGGCGCACCCCGACGGCAGCCGGGCCGTCTCCGCGGCACAGGTATCCTCCGCGGGCTGAGCGCCCGCAGCCGCCGGAGCGGGCGCTCGCCAAAACTTTCGGAGACCGCTACGGAGACATTTTCCGCGCTCGCAGCGCGCGGTGCCGATCCGGGGCCCGGTCGCTCGTGTAGGAGGTGACACAGAGCCCGACACGGGCCTGACGCCTAGGAGGACGTCATGAAGCACTACCTGCTCAGCGTGGTCCAGCCGGCCGGCGGAACCCCGCCCGATCCTGAAGCGCTCGCGGGGATCATGTGGGACGTCGAGGCGTTCAACGACGAACTGCGCGCCGCGGGCGCCTGGGTCTTCGCGGGCGGTCTGCACGGCCCGGAGACCGCGACCGTGCTCCGCCCGCAGGACGGTGACGTGCTCGTCACCGACGGCCCCTACGCCGAGGGGGAGGAGTACCTCGGCGGACTGTGCCTCATCCGGGCCGCCGACCTGGACGAGGCCCTGGAGTGGGGCCGCAGGGCCGCCCTCGCGACCACCCTGCCCATCGAGGTACGGGCCTTCGTGGACCAGCGCTGACGGCTGACGGCAAAGCGGTACCGGTGGCGGCCCGGACCGCCTGCTCCCGGCGGCAACCCGGTCGTCCCACGGGTCGCCGCGCTCGCCCGGACGCCCGTCCGGCGCGCGGTGGCGACGACGTTCGGCCTGGAGACGGTGTGGACGCCGCCACCGCGGCGCGTCCCCGGCCCGGGGCCGGCGGGTCGCCGAGCCGGCCGGGTGCGGTCCCGAGCCGGCCGGTGCGGAGGAACGCCGGAGAACGGACCGTACGACGGTGTGACCCTCGTCATGGCCGGGCGGGAGCGGAATGAACTTCACCTCATGAAAGGTTGGCCTTTACATCTGAACCGTATCCGCACCGGGGAGACCCGGTCCCGGGCCGCACCGGCCCGTGCACCCACCGCAGCGAGGCACCCGTGAACCAGTCCCTGCCCGAGCAGCCCGCCGACATCGTGGCCCGACTGCGCGCCACCTTCGGGACCGGCCGCACCAAGTCGGTCGAGTGGCGCACCGGCCAGCTGCGCCGGCTGCGCGCGATGCTCACGGAACGCGGTGCCGATCTCGCCGCCGCCCTCCACGCCGACCTCGGCAAGAGCACCACCGAGGCCTACCGCACCGAGATCGACTTCACGGTCCGCGAGATCGACCACACCCTGGACCACCTCGAGGAGTGGCTGCGCCCGGAGCCCGCGCCCGTCCCCGCGCACCTCGGCGCCGACGCCACCGCGTGGACGCAGTACGACCCCCTCGGCGTCGTCCTCGTCATCGCTCCCTGGAACTATCCGGCGCAGTTGCTGCTGGCCCCCGTGGTCGGCGCCCTGGCCTCGGGCAACGCGGTCGTCGCCAAGCCGAGCGAGGTGGCGCCGGCCACCTCGGCCGCGTTGGCCGAGCTGATCCCGGCCTACCTGGACACCGACGCGGTCGCCGTCGTCGAGGGTGGCGTCCCGGAGACCACGGCCCTGCTGGCGGAGCGCTTCGACCACATCTTCTACACGGGCAACGGCGCCGTCGGCCGCGTCGTCCTGCGGGCCGCCGCCGAGCACCTCACCCCGGTCACCCTCGAACTCGGCGGCAAGTCACCGGCGTTCGTGGACCGCGGCACCGACCTGGACGTGGTCGCGGACCGCCTCGCCCGCGGCAAGTTCCTCAACGCGGGCCAGACCTGCGTCGCCCCCGACTACGTCCTGACCGACCCGGAGACGGCCGCCGCGCTGGAGGCCGCGCTGGTCCGCGCGGTCGAGGCGCTGTTCGGCGCCGATCCGGCACTCTCGCCGGAGTACGGCCGGATCATCAACGAGCGGCACTTCGACCGGCTCGCCGCCCTGCTCGGTTCGGGCCGTGTCGCGGTAGGCGGCACCCATGACCGGGCGGCCAAGTACATAGCGCCCACCGTCCTCGCGGACGTCGACCCGAAGGCGCCCGTCATGCAGGAGGAAATCTTCGGCCCGATCCTTCCCCTCGTCACCGTTGCCGGTCTCGACGAGGCCATCGGCTTCATCAACGACCGCGACAAGCCGCTCGCCCTGTACGTCTTCAGCGAGTCCGACGCGACCCGCCGGCGCATCGCCGCCGAGACCTCCTCCGGCGGTCTCGGACACGGCCTTCCCCTGGCCCACCTCACCGTCTCCGATCTGCCGTTCGGCGGCGTCGGGGAGAGCGGCATGGGCAGCTACCACGGCCGCTACTCCCTCGAGACGTTCAGCCACCGCAAGGCGGTCCTCGCCAAGCCGCTGAACTGAACGCGCCCCTAGGCCCTCTCGTTCGGATCATGCCGGGCTCGCGGGTCCTGGCACCGCGCCTCGCCGCGTTGTCGTCGGTTGCCATGGCTCCGCCATGGCGCCCTCCTCCGCCTTGCGATGCACGGCACCAGGACCCGCTCCCTGATTCGGCCTGATCCGAACGAAAGACCCTAGGGGCACGGGTGTGCCAAACTCCGCCGGTGATCACCGATACAGCCGCCGCGGACACCTCCGGCACCTTCACCCTCGGCGACCTGCCCGTCCACCGCATCGGCCTCGGCGCCATGCGGCTGACGGGCAGCGCCCCCTTCCATCTCGGCACCCCCAGCGACCGCGCGCGCTCGACGGCCGTGCTGCGCAGGGCCGTCGAACTCGGCGTGAACCACATCGACACCGCCGCCTTCTACTTCTCCGCCCTGCGCTCCGCCAACGAACTCATCAACACGGCCCTCGCCCCCTATGCGGACGACCTGGTCATCGCCACCAAGGTGGGCCCCGTCCGCGACCAGCGGGGCGCGTGGGGCGCCTCGGCCCGGCCCGACGAGCTGCGCGGCCACGTCGAGGAGAACCTGCGCCAGCTCGGCCGCGACCACCTCGACCTCGTCTATCTCCGCCGCACGCAACAGGAGTCCATCGCCGAGCACTTCGGCGCCCTCGCCGAACTGCGCGAGGCCGGCCTGATCCGCCACCTCGGGATCTCCGCCGTCGGACCCCGGCACCTGGCCGAGGCACTGGAGATCGCGCCGGTGGCAGCCGTGCAGAACCGGTACTGCCTCGACGCCCCCGGTCCCGAGGGCGACGCGCTCCTGCGGCTCTGCGGTGAGCGGGGCATCGCCTTCGTCCCCTTCTACGCCGTCGCCGGCCAGGGCGGCGAGCGCGGTGCCGCCGCGGCCCGCCAGGACGAGGAGCTGCTCGCCGTGGCCCGGGCACACGGAGCGAGCCCCGCCCAGGTCCGTATCGCCTGGACCCTGCACCAGGGCCCGCACGTCCTCGCCGTCCCCGGCACCGGCGACCCCGGCCACCTCGAGGAGAACGTCACCGCGGGCGCCCTCCGGCTGACCGACGAGGAAGTGGCCCGGCTCGACGCCCTGCGCGCGCCGGGCCACTGAGGGCCGGCACCGGCGCCGGTACCGGCCCGCTCGGCGCGAGCCCGCACGGTGCGGGCCCGCGCCGACAAGCGGCCCCACGCCTGCCGTGACGCGCGTAGAACAGAGACTGGCGTCGGCCGCGTTTTACGTATAACCTCACCCGCTAACCACCCCCACCGGAAGGTCACGATGCGCCGCCTCGCCCTGGTCACCCTCGTCGTCGACGACTACGACGAGGCCGTCCGCTTCTACACCGAGGCCCTGGGCTTCCGTCTCGCCGAGGACGCCCCGCGCCCCGACGGCTCCCGCTGGGTCGTCGTGGAACCCGGCGGTGACGGCCCCGGCACCGGACTGCTCCTGGCCCGCGCCGAGGACGGCGAGCAGCGCGCCCGGGTCGGCGACCAGACCGGCGGACGCGTCGGCTTCTTCCTGCACACCGACGACTTCGCCCGCGACCACGCCCGGATGACCGCCGCGGGCGTGACCTTCCTGGAGGAGCCGCGCCACGAGCCGTACGGCACGGTCGCGGTCTTCCGGGACCTGTACGGCAACCGCTGGGACCTGCTCCAGCCCGTGGCCTGACCGTCCCCACCCGCCGGGACCTGCCCCGTGCCGCCGCCCGACCGTTCCGCACCCCCTGTCGAACCACCTGCCGAGGAAAGCCCTGCCATGACCGCGTCCCCTGTCGACACCGAGACCCTCCGCCGGCTGCCCAAGGCCGTCCTGCACGACCACCTCGACGGCGGCCTGCGCCCCGCCACCGTCGTCGAACTCGCGGCGGCGGTCGGCCACACCCTGCCCACCACCGACCCCGACGAGCTGGCCGCCTGGTACTTCGACGCCGCCAACTCCGGCGACCTGGTCCGCTACATAGCCACCTTCGAGCACACGCTCGCCGTCATGCAGACCCGCGAGGGCCTGCTGCGCACCGCCGAGGAGTACGTCCTCGACCTGGCCGCCGACGGTGTGGTCTACGCCGAGGTGCGCTACGCGCCCGAGCTGAACGTCAACGGCGGTCTGACGCTGCCCGAGGTCGTGGAGGCGGTGCAGGAGGGCCTGGCCGCCGGCATGGCCAAGGCCGCCGAGGCCGGCACCCCGGTCCGCGTCGGCACCCTGCTGTGCGGCATGCGGATGTTCGATCGGGTCCGCGAGGCCGCCGACCTGGCCGTCGCCTACCGTGACGCCGGTGTCGTCGGCTTCGACATCGCCGGCGCCGAGGACGGCTTCCCGCCCGCCGACCACCTCGCCGCCTTCGAGCACCTGCGCCGCGAGAGCGTGCCCTTCACCATCCACGCCGGCGAGGCGCACGGCCTGCCCAGCATCCACCAGGCCCTGCAGGTGTGCGGCGCCCAGCGCATCGGCCACGGTGTGCGCCTCACCGAGGACATCGTGGACGGCAAGCTCGGCCGCCTCGCCTCCTGGGTCCGCGACCGCCGGATCGCCCTGGAGATGTGTCCCACCTCCAACCTCCAGACCGGCTGCGCCACCTCGATCGCCGAGCACCCGATCACCGTCCTGAAGGACCTGGGCTTCCGGGTCACCCTGAACACCGACAACCGTCTGGTGTCGGGTACCACGATGACCCGCGAGATGGCCCTGCTGGTCGAGCACGCGGGCTGGACCGTCGAGGACCTGCGCACGGTCACGGTGAACGCCCTCAAGAGCGCGTTCCTCCCGTACGACGAGCGCAAGGCCCTCGTCGAGGACGTGGTCCTGCCGGGTTACGCGGCCGCGCTCTGAAGCAGCCCCCTGAGGTAGGCGGCCTGTCCGACGTGCTGGAGATCGTCGGACAGGACGCTGACCAGGCGGACCCCCAGCGTGACCGGGGGGTCCCAGCGCTCGTCCACGACCCGCTCCAGGTCCCTGGCGGCCAGGGAGCGCAGGGCGTCGAGGGTCTGCCCGTGGACGGCGTCGTAGTACCCGGTGAGCAGCCCGGCCGACTCGACCCGCACCTTCGCGACCTGGGCGCGGCTGTGCCCGTAGCCGGTGTCGTGCCGGGGCAGACCGAGGCCGAACCGCTTCTCCCAGTCCTGGGAGAGCCACACCTGGTCGAGGCCGAAGGCGTCGGCGACGTGGTCGTCCTGCACCCGGGTCAGGTGCCAGACGAGCCATGCGACGGTGTTGGCGTCCGGGGCCGGCCGGTGGTGCAGGTCGTCCGGTCCGAGACCGTCGAGGACGGCATGGACCTCTTCCTGGATGCGGCCGTAGCCGTCGATGAGGATGTCCTTGGCATGCATACCGTCCACCCTCGCAAATCACCGCCGCCCGCGCGTGCCGGTTCCCGCTTCCGTGGCTGCCCGGTCAGAGTGCTCGGCCCGCCCGGAGCCCGTCCCGGGGCACAGCCACGTCGCCTGTCTCGAGGAGGGTGACCAGGGCGCGGGCGGCGGGACTGGTGGCTCCCTCCGGCGGCAGCAGCGCGACGGTCTCGTACCGCGAGTCGCCCACGCCCTTCAGCGGGAGCGCGGCGAGCGCCGGCCGCTTGTGCCGGAAGTGCCGGGGGACGACGGCGACCCCGAGGTTCTCGTCCACCAGGTCCAGCAGGCCGTGTACGTCGTTGACCTCCAGCGCGACCGTGCGCCGGACCCCGGCCGCGGCGAGCGCGGTGTCGGTGGTGCGGCGCGGCCCCCAGTCGGGGTGGAAGTCGACGAAGACCTCCCCGGCGAGGTCGTCGGGGCCCAGCACGGTCCCGGCCGAGGCGAGCCGGTGGCCGCGATGGCACAGCACGGTCATCGGCTCGCTGGTCAGGGACACCGAACGCAGCTGGTCGGTGTCGGCCTGGGTGCGGTAGGCGAAGGCCAGATCGAGCCGCCCGGCCGCCACCTCCTCCGCCAGCGCTCCCGAGCCGGCCTGCCGCAGCCGGATCTCCACGTCGGGGTGCCGGCCCCGGAAGGCGGCGAGCAGCCCGGCCACGTGCACCCCGGCGATGCACTGCTCGGTGCCGAGCGCCAGTGTGCCGCGCAGCACGCCCTGCACCGCCGCCACCGCCTCGTGCGCGGAGCGCACCTGCGCCAGGATCCGCTCGGCCTCCACCAGCAGCGCGCGCCCGGCCTCCGTCAGGGTCACCCGGCGGGTGGTGCGCACGAACAGCGGCGCCCGCAGCTCACGCTCCAGCGCCCTGATCGACGCCGACAGACCCGACTGGGACACCATCAGACGTTCGGCGGCCCGGGTGAAGTGCTGGTCCTCGGCGACCGCGACGAAGTGCTGGAGGTGGCGCAGTTCCATGATTGAGCAGCCTAACCGCTGAATCCCATCGGATTCTTCTGTTGGACCGCTGCCCGGGTCCCGGGGAAGAGTGGGAGGCAGATCGCCAACCCCTCTGGAGTCGCTTTGTACACCGCACACCCCGACCGTTACGCCGACATGCCCTACCGGCGCACCGGACGCAGCGGACTGAAGCTTCCCGCGCTGTCGCTCGGCCTGTGGCACAACTTCGGGCCCGACCGTCCCGTCGAGACCCAGCGCGCCATCCTGCGCCGCGCCTTCGACCTCGGCGTCACCCACTTCGACCTGGCCAACAACTACGGACCGCCGCCCGGTGCCGCCGAGTCCGCGCTCGGCGAGGCCCTCCGGGCGGACTTCGCGCCGTACCGCGACGAGCTGGTGATCTCCACCAAGGCCGGCTACCTGATGTGGCCCGGCCCGTACGGCGAGTGGGGCTCGCGCAAGTACCTGCTGTCCTCCCTGGACCAGAGCCTGACGCGCCTGGGCCTGGACCACGTCGACATCTTCTACTCGCACCGCCCCGACCCGGACACTCCGCTCGAGGAGACGATGGGCGCCCTGCACACGGCCGTGCAGCAGGGCAAGGCGCTCTACGTCGGCATCTCCAACTACTCCGCCGAGCAGACCCGCGAGGCCGCCCGCATCCTGGCCGGCCTCGGCACCCCGCTCCTCATCCACCAGCCGCGCTACTCGATGCTCGACCGGCGCCCCGAGGACGAGGGCCTGCTCGACGCCCTGGACGAGATCCAGGCCGGCTCCATCGCGTACTCCCCGCTGGAGCAGGGCCTGCTCACCGGCCGTTACCTCGACGGGATCCCCGAGGACTCCCGGGCCGCGAGCGACAGCCCCTTCCTGAACTCCGACGCGGTCACCGAGGACCTCGTCGCCCGGCTGCGCGCGCTGGACGGGGTCGCCACCTCCCGCGGGCAGACCCTGGCCCAGCTGGCCCTGGCCTGGGTGCTGCGCGGCGGCCGGGTCACCTCCGCACTCGTCGGGGCGAGCAGCACGCGGCAGCTCGAGGACAGCGTCGGCGCCATCCGGAACCTGGACTTCGACGCGGAGGAACTGGCGCGGATCGACGCGATCGTCCAGAAGTGACGCGGGGCCGGGAAGAGCCGGGACGACGGCCGAGCCGCTCACGCGGACGCGCCGCCGCTCGTCACCGCGGCGGTCCGCGCCGGTCCTCCGCCTGACGCCCCCGCCTGCGGTCCGCCTTCCCTGCGACCCGCCGTACGCGGCCCGCACCCGCCCCGCACCGGCCCGCCGGTGCGGGGCGTTGCCGTGCTCCCGTGCCGTCAGACGGCCGCCGGCACCCGGTCCAGGAATCCCAGTACCTGCCGGATGCGGCCCTCGTCGTCCAGGGTGACCACGTCGAACCCGGCCACCGGCGCCGAGCCGTCGGCCTCGCTCACCAGCTCCCAGCCGAAACGCGCGGTGTCGTGGTGGCCGTCGACCGCTCCCAGCGGGCGGAACACGAAACCGGGGAACTGTGCGTGGGCCGCCACGATCACGGCCGCGATCCGGTCGTGCCCGCGGACTTCGGCGAGCGGGTCGGTGTAGCCGCCGTCCACGGCCCACGCGGCGGCGACGGCCTTCTCGACGGCCTCCTGCCCGGTGGCGTTCCAGGCCTCGAAGTAGCGGGCGGCGGCGTTCTCGTAACGATCGGTGTGCGCGGCCATGGCGAAGCATCCTCCATCGAGGTCGTCTGTGCTGGTCGGATCCCGGATCCGGGGTTCGCCGGTCCGGTGTGACCACCATGCCGCGGGACCGGGGGAGGGGTCGATTACCTCCGGGGTCATACCCCCGCCGCCGTACAGCCCGGCTCATTCCGGCCAGAACGGGCGGTGAATATGCCAACAGACTGGCCGGAAAGGCATGGTGACAGTGTTTTGGCAGTGGCGATACTCGAACGTCAGGGGGCACTTCACCGCACAGGGAGCCGCACGGGGGGCGAGAGGCCGGACCGGCAGTCAGCGAGGCGACCGGGGAGTGAGACGTGCACGACGAGTTCCTGTGCCATGTCACGGCGTACGGCGTATGCGACGGCCGGCGCATCGGCGTACCGCTCGGCACCTATCGGGCGCCGACGCTGGCGCTGGCGCTGTGGTGGCTGCGGGACCGGGCGTCCTGGATCGCCGAGCGGCTCGACCCGAGCCCGCAGGACCCCGCCTTCCCCGCGGGCGCGTTGGTGCCGGTCGCGGTCACGGTGGCCGACGTCCCGGCCCTGCTGCGCTCCTGGTGCGCCGACGACGCCCGGCAGGAGCGGGCCGCCGACGAACTGGCGGACGGCCGGCTGCTCAGGATCGCCGCGAGTGACGACACCACGGAGTACGAGCTGCTCGCCGAGTCCGTCGACGCCCTGCGGATGCAGCGCACCGGCCCGGGACTCGTCCTGCCCGTCGCCTGACACGTGTCCGCGGGAACCCGGGCCCACCGCATCGGGGGGCACACAGGTGGGCGAATCGGTAGAATCGGGTCATGGCGGAGCGGCCGGTCGGACTGACGGCGCCCGACATCGTCCTGGAGACCGACACCGGCTCCACGGTGATGAGCCCGGGCCACGACTACCACGTCGGACGCGACCCGTTGAGTGACATCGTCCTCGACGATGCCCGGGTCTCATGGCACCACGCCGTCCTGCGGGCCGACGACGGCCACTGGATCCTGGCCGACGAGCACAGCACCAACGGCACCTACGCCGACGGCCGCCGGATCCAGGAGTGCGGGATCCGGCCCGGCGACGAGATCCGCTTCGGCAACCCTGCCGACGGCCCCCGGGCCCACCTGGTCCGCCCCCCACAACCCCACCCGGACCGCCCCTCCGCGGTCTCCCTGCCCGAGCTGACCGGCACCTTCCGCCGGCCCGCCAGCGTCCGTCCCCTGCCCGAGCGCGCCATCCGCATCGGCCGGTCGCCCGACAACGACCAGATCGTGCAGGACCTGATCGTCTCCCGCCGGCACGCCGAACTGCGCGCCCTCGCGGACGGCACGTACGAGATCGCCGACCTCGGCAGCCACAACGGCACCTACCTCAACGGCCGGCGCGTCACCCGCGCCCCCGTCCTTCCCGGCGACATCATCGGCATCGGCCACTCCGCGTTCTCCCTGGTCGGCGGCGAACTCCAGGAGTACGTCGACACCGGCGAGGTCTCCCTCGACGTGCAGGACCTCACCGTCACCGTCGACCGCGGCCGCAAGGTCCTGCTGGACAACGTGTCCTTCCCGGTGGGGGAGAAGTGCCTGCTCGCCGTCGTCGGACCGAGCGGGGCCGGCAAGTCCACGCTGCTGGGCGCACTGACCGGGCAGCGCCCCGCCGACCGCGGCACCGTGCTGTACGACGGCCGCGACCTGTACCGCGACTACGCGGAACTGCGCCAGCGCATCGGCCTGGTCCCGCAGGACGACATCCTGCACCCCCAGCTCACCGTCCGCGCCGCCCTCGGATACGCCGCCGAGCTGCGCTTCCCCGAGGACACCGCCCGGAGCGAGCGGCACGCCCGGGTGGACGAGGTCATGCGGGAACTGGGCCTGGAACAGCGCGCCGACCAGCCCGTGCACAGCCTCTCCGGCGGCCAGCGCAAACGCGTCAGTGTGGCCCTGGAGCTGCTCACCAAGCCGTCCCTGCTCTTCCTGGACGAACCGACCTCCGGCCTGGACCCCGGCATGGACCGCTCGGTGATGCGCATGCTGCGCGACCTCGCCGACGACGGCCGTACGGTCATCGTGGTCACGCACAGCGTCCTCAGCCTCGACATCTGCGACCGGCTCCTCGTCCTGGCCCCGGGCGGCCGGGTGGCCTACTACGGGCCGCCCGACGAGACCCTCGCCTTCTTCGGCACCGACCAGTGGCCGGAGGCCTTCGAGGCGTTCGACCGCGACCCCGACCGGGACTGGGCCAGGGAGTACCGCGAGTCCCCGCTCCATCGCCGCTACACGAGCGAGGCCACCGCCCAGCCCCACCACCCCGGACCGGCCCCCCTCACCCCGTCGCCGCCGCCCCGCCCGCGCAGCCGGAGCGCCCAGCTCGGCACCCTCATCCGCCGGTACACGGCCGTCCTGAGCGCCGACCGCACCTTCCTGTTCGTCATGATCGCCCTGCCGTTCGTGATGGGCGCCATGGCCCGCGCCCTGGGCCAGGGCGACCTCACCCGGGACACGGCCACCAACGTCCTGCTCATCCTGTGCGTCGGCGCCGTGCTCACCGGCGCCGCCAACGCGGTGCGCGAACTGGTCAAGGAACGCGTCGTCTACCGGCGGGAACGCGCCGTCGGCCTGTCCAGATCCGCCTACCTGATGTCCAAGGTGGTGGTGCTCGGCACGGTCACGGTCGCCCAGGCCGTCGTGCTCACCCTGGTCGCCCTGCTCGGCGTCGGCCTGAACGCCCCCGGCGACAGCGGCGTCCTGCTGCCGCCGCTCGCCGAGATCATCCTGGCCGTCGCCCTGCTGGCCTTCACGGCGATGATGCTCGGCCTGGTGGTCTCCGCGCTGGTACCCAAGGAGGAGGTGACGATGCCGCTGCTGGTGCTGCTCGCCATCGTCCAGGTCGTCTTCTGCGGCGCCATGCTCCACCTGAACGGCACGCCCGGCCTCGGACAGCTGTCCTGGCTCGTCCCCTCCCGCTGGGCGTTCGGCGCCATGGCCGGCACCCTCGGCATCGCCCGGATCATGCCCGCTCAGCAGGCCGCCGACCCGTTGTTCCGGCACGCGGCGGCCTTCTGGCTGCTCGACCTGGGCATGCTGCTGGTGCTGTCCGCGCTCTGCGGGTTCGCGGTCGCAAGGCTGCTGCGCCGGCAGGAGCCGGCCGTGACGCGGAAGTAGGCGAACCCGATGACCTCGCCCGGATTCCGGCCCACGCACGTCGTCCCGCCACGTGGCCTGCCCGCCTGGGAGGCCCCGGACCCGGCCCGGCCCACCATGCCGCTGGACCCGCTCCTGCCGGTGCAGCTCGTGGAGCGGCGCGGCGACTGGGGGTACATCCGCTGCGCCAACGGCTGGGGCGCCTGGGTCGACGGCCGCCGGCTGGTCGCCGTACCCGAGGACCCGCCCGCGGCCGGCGGGCCCGACGGCACCGCCGATCCGCGGCCCCTGCTGGCGCGCGCCGAACAGGCGCTGGGCGACTACCGGGCCGCCGTGGAGGCACTGGCGGCGGGCGGCCTGGACGGCGAGGCCTTCGGCGCCCGCACCGAGGGCCTGCGGATCGGGATCGTCATCGACGGGGAGTCCATGTGGCTGTACGACCCGCGGGAGGGGCGGTGGGTGTACAGCGAGGGACGGCTGCTGAACACCTACGCCACCGACCGGGCGGTCACCGGCACGGACGACACCGGCCACGCGCCGACCCGGCTGGTCGCGCCCGAAGGTGAGCGTTGATGGCGCACCAGAGCAGCCTGTTCTCCGGCCGCCCCTCGGAACTGATCGGCCGCAGGGTGGCGGGCTACCTGATCGAGAGCGAGATCGGCCGCGGCGGCATGGCCGTCGTCTACCGCGCCCGCGACCTGCGCCTGGACCGCACGGTCGCCCTCAAGCTGCTCGCCCCGGAACTTGCCCGCAACGACACCTTCCGCAAGCGGTTCACCCACGAGTCCCAGGTGGCCGCCGCGATCGACCATCCGCACATCGTGCCGGTCTTCGAGGCGGGCGAGACCGACGGGGTGCTCTACATCGCCATGCGCTACGTCCCCGGCAGCGACCTGCGCCATCTCCTCGACGAGCAAGGACCGCTGTCCCTGCCGGACGCCGTACGGATCACCGCGCAGGTCGCCTCCGCGCTCGACGCCGCCCACGGCCACGGTCTGGTCCACCGTGACGTCAAACCCGGCAACATCCTGGTCGCCCAGGGCACCGACAGCGACCACCCCGAGCACGTGTACCTCACCGACTTCGGACTGACCAAGAAGTCGCTGTCCCTGACCGGCTTCACCAGCGTCGGTCAGTTCGTCGGCACCCTCGACTACGTGTCTCCCGAGCAGATCTCCGGACGCCCCGTCGACGGCCGCTGCGACGTCTACGGCCTCGCCTGCGTCGTCTACGAGATCATCACCGGTCGTCCGCCCTTCCAGCGCGAGGATGACATGGCCCTGCTGTGGGCCCACCAGTACGACGAGCCGCCCCCACCGAGCGAGGCCCGCCCCGGCACCCCCCCGGCCGTCGACCCCGTCTTCGCCCGAGCCCTGGCCAAGAGCCCGGACGCCCGCTACGAAACCTGCCTCGACTTCGTCGCCGCTCTACGCACGACCATGACCCGAGGGCCCGCACGTACCGGGCCCGCACGTACCGGGCCCGTACGCACCGGGCCCGTGCCCCCCAGGCCCGCGCCCCCGGGTTCCGTGAGCTCCGAACGCCCGGAATCCGGACCTTCGGCATCCGGGCCCGCGATCCCCGAACGCGCGCCCCGCGGACCCGTGACCGCCGGGCCGGTGATCGGCCGTGGGGGCACCGAGCCCGGCCGCGCGCCGCCCGCCGAAGCCCTGCGCCCCCCGCGCTGGGCCGAGCCGGTGTTCCGGGACTAGAGCGTGTCTCTTCGACGGGTTGGTCAGTTGATCGGGGGCCCTTCCACGCGGCCTCCGCGGTGGACCGGACGGGCCAGCAGGCCGCCCAGGAAGCCGGCCAGCAGACCCCACAGTGCGCCCAGGCCCACCGCCTGCCACAGCCGGGGCCTGAGGAACAGTTCTCCCGACAGGCCGCCGCCCAGGTCGCCGATGCCGAGCAGGGAGAGCCCGAAGTGTGCCGACACACGGCAGGTCAGGCAGATCATCAGAACCGTGAGGGCCAGCGCGACGGCCAGGTGCACGGCGTGCTGCCAGAGCCGGACGCGGGCCGGTGAGCGCACGGCCGTCCGGAAGGCCACGGCCAGCAGCAGGACGGCGACGGCGACCACCAGCCACCACATCCGGCCGTCGTAGTCGGTGAGTGAGCGCATGTTCAGCGCGGAGGTGTGCGGGGCGCGCATGATCCTGTCCAGGACGTGCGGCATCGGCAGGAGGAACGGACCGTCCACGTGGCCGTCCCAGGTCGCGCCGAGCCCCAGGGTCAGGCCCAGCCAGGACACGTTGGGCAGACCGAGCAGGATCAGCGCGAAGGTCGCGGGGGCGTGCCCACGCGTGGCCGCCGCGACCAGTGCGGTGCCGAGCCCCAGAGCGACGCAGGCGAGGAGCAGGACCACCATCGCGTGCGCCGCCGGACGCACCGACTCCTGGAAGCGCAGCAGCCGCCCCGGCAGCGGAGCCCCGCGTGCGACCAGCAGGGCCAGCAGCAGCACACCGACGAGCCACAGCAGACCGAACAGCACGGTGAGCGGCACGTCGGTGGTGAACCCGACCCTCGGCGAGGCGTCGAGCAGACCGGCCGGGTCACCGAGGGCGCCGCCGACCTCGTCCACCGCGAAGGTCTGACGGGCGGCGAAGGCCAGGCCGGTCAGCGCCGCCAGCCACAGGACCGCGATCCGGGCCGCCCAGCCCGCCAGCTCCCCGGCCGAGGCCACGGCCCGGTGCCGGAGGGGGCGCAGGAAGCCGTCGCCGATCACCAGGGCACCGGCGAGCGCCACCGACAGCGGAAGCACGGTGACACCCTTCGGCGACCCGTCGAACACTCCGGCGTCGCCGGAGGCCCGCACGCTGCCGCCGACCGCCGTCACCAGGGTCGCGGCCACCACCCGCGGGAACGCGCCGGCCGGCAGGCCCGCGGCGCCGGCCGCCCACAGCCCCAGCGCCGCCGGCAGGACCATGACGGCCAGCCCGGTCAGTACCGCGGCCACGGCCTGCGCCCAGCCGTGGCGGGCGGCGGGCCGTGCGAGGACGGTCGGAGGGCTCACCCTTGCCACGCTAAGCAGTCGCCGGGCTCCCCGCTCCCCGGGCGGGCCGTCGGCGTCGGCTTGCGGGCCGTACCGTACTGCGGCACACAATGGAACAAAGTGCATCCGAATGCACCACACCGGGTTGTGGCGGGTTCATCTCAGCAAAGCCGCGCGTGTGCGACGGGAAGAAGGGCTCGTGAGCGTCGAACCTCCGTCATCCGGCCGGCCCTCAGGACCTCCGTCCGGTCCCCTGTCGGGATCCTCCCGGCCCCCCTCGGGGCCGCCGCCCGCGCAGCCGCCGACCGGCGGTTCGGGCTCCGGGGAGCCGCACAGGCCCTGGTGGAAGTCGGTGCCCCGGGTGGCAGCGCTCACCGCCGCCCTGGTGGCCGCCGTGGCGCTCGCCCTGGTCTTCACCCGTCCGGGCGGTGGCGGCTCCTCCGCCAAGGCAGGCAAAATCTTCCTCCAGCCCGCCGGCAGCGCGGGCGAGGACCCCTTCACCCGGTCCACCGCACAGGTGGTCTCCGTTCCGCCGGAACCGTCCGCCTCCACCGCGACCGCCGGGGTGGCCGACCAGGTCCGCGGCGTGCAGGGCGGGGCGGCAGGGCTGTACGGCGGCACCCGGCAGACGTCCAGCTGCGACGTGGCGAAGCAGATCAAGTACCTCCAGGCCGACCGGGACAAGAACCGGGCGTTCGCCGTGACGGTCGGCGTCCAGCCCTCCGGTGTCCCCGCCTACCTGCGCTCGCTCACCCCGGTGCAGCTGCGCACGGACACCTGGGTGACCAACCACGGCTACCGCGACGGTGCCGTCACCAGCTACCAGTCCGTGCTCCAGGCCGGTACCGCCGTCCTGGTCGACGGGCACGGCGTGCCCCGGGTGCGCTGCGCCTGCGGGAACCCGCTGGCCTCGCCGGTCGTCCAGCGCACCACCCCGGACGTGGTGGGGCACAGCTGGCCGGCGTACCGGCCCTCGAACGTCGTCGTGGTGACACCGGCGCCGACGGTCGTCAAGACCTTCGTGATCTACGACCCGCACCACGACGAGTGGCTGCGCCGCCACCGCGGCGACACGCACGGCCGCCACGACCAGCACACCGCGCCGCCGGCGCACCCTCACCCGTGGAGCCGGCCGACGCCCTGCTCGATGACGCCGGGGACGTCGGGCAAGCCGCCCTGCCCGTCGACCTCGGTCACGACCACCCCGTCGAGGTCCACCTCGCCGTCGTCGAAGCCTCCGCCGTCGTCCCAGTCGTCCAAGCCGTCGTCCTCGAAGCCGTCGAAGCCGTCGTCCTCGAAGCCGTCGAAGCCGTCGTCCTCGAAGCCGTCCAAGCCGTCCTCCAAGCCCTCGAAGCCGTCGTCGTCGGAGTCCTCGAAGCCGTCGAAGCCGCCGTCGTCCTCCAAGTCGTCGTCGGAGTCCTCGAAACCGTCGGAGTCCTCGAAGCCGTCGAAGCCGTCGTCGTCGGAGTCCTCGAAACCGTCGAAGCCGTCGAAGCCGTCGTCGTCCTCCAAGTCGTCCTCGGAGTCCTCGAAGTCGTCCTCGTCGGAGTCCTCGAAGCCGTCGTCGTCCGAGCCCTCGTCGGAGAAGTCGTCCCCGTCCAAGGAGGCACCGTCCGACAAGTCGTCGGAGCCGTCACAGGGTTCCCCGCCGGCGGAGAACTCCTCCGCCGAGCCCCCCTCCACGGGCGGCTCCGAGCCGGCGTCCCCCGAGCCGTCCGGGCAGTCGAACCAGACCTCGGAGCAGCCGGAACAGCCCGGACAGAGCCCCGGCCAGCAGGACCAGAACCAGCAGGACCAGAACCAGCAGGATCAGAACCAGCAGGACCAGAACCAGCAGGACCAGAACCAGCAGGATCAGAACCAGCAGGACGGTTCGTAGTCGTGAGCGGTCGCGGTTCTCCCGTTTCGGAGTACAGTCCGACCCCGGCCACCGTGCGCGGTGGGGATACGCATACGGTGGACTGGCGGGCCGGGCTCGGGGTACGAGGTCTGGTGCGACACCGGCCGTACCGGGCTTTCCGAGAGAGACAGCATGACCGAGCACCTGGGCGGGGCAGTGATACCGACTGGCTTCGACGTACCCGTGGAGCCGTTGCGACGCGCGGCCCACTACACCGGCGAACCCGGTTGTATCGCTGAGGCGCGCGCGTTCGCGGCCCGGTTCCTCCAGCAGCTGCGGACCGAATGGTGCGCCCCCGCCGACAGTCGCGCGGACGGTGAGCTGCTCCTGGTGGTGAGCGAGCTGGTGACCAACGCGGACCGGCACAGCAGCGGCCCCTACATCCTGGAGCTGGAGGGCACGAACAGCGCGGTCGCGGTGTCCGTGTACGACAGCAGCACCGCCCTGCCCCGCCGCTATCCGAAGGATCCCCAGCGTGTCGGACGGCACGGTCTGGAGATCGTGCACGCCCTGGCCTCGGAGGTCACCGTGGAGCGTGTACCGGTGGGCAAGCGGGTGCGCGCCCGTTTCCAGCTCGTACGCTGACCTCGGCGGCGCTTCGGGTACGGGCGCCGCTCTTCCGCTCAGGGTCAGGCACAGCCGAGTTCGCCCAGCATCCCCTGGCGCAGCCGGGCGATGATCCGCTTGATCAGCCGGGAGACGTGCATCTGGGAGCAGCCGAGCCGCTCGCCGATCTCCGCCTGGGTGGCCTCCTCGACGAACCGCATGTGAAGGATCTGCCGGTCGCGGTCGCTCAGCTCCGCCATCAGCGGGGCGAGCGCGTGGAAGTCCTCGACGAGCCGCAGCCCCTCCTCCTCCACGCCGATGAAGTCGGCGAGCACGGCCTCGCCGTCCTCGGGGCCGTCGCCGGTGAGCGCGGCGTCCAGGGAGGCGGAGTTGTAGCCGTTGGAGGCGATCTGGGCCTCGACGACCTCGGCCCGGGAGATGTTCATCAGCGTGGCCAGTTCGGCGACCGTCGGGTCCCGGTCCAGCCGGCTCGACAGTTCCTCGCGCGCCTTGGCCAGCTCCACCCGCAGTTCCTGCAGCCGGCGCGGCACGTGGACCGCCCAGGTGGTGTCACGGAAGAACCGCTTGATCTCGCCCACGATGTACGGCAGCGCGAAGGAGGTGAACTCGACCTCGCGGGACAGCTCGAACCGGTCGATGGCCTTGATCAGGCCGATCATGCCGGTCTGGACGATGTCGTCCATGTCGTCGCCGCGGCTCCGGAACCGCCCGGCGGCGAACCGCACCAGCGACATGTTCATCTCGATGAGGGTGTTGCGCGCGTACTGGTACTCGTGCGTGCCCTCCTCCAGCTCGGCGAGCCGGCGGAAGAACTGGCGGGACAGTTCCCGTGCGTCGCGCGGGGCGACGGCCCCCGGGTCGGCGATCCCAGGCAGTGATCCCTCGCCCGTCCTGTGCTGCTCGGTCCTCTCGGCGACCTCTGCCTGCGACCGGATCCCGGCGGCGGTCCTCATTGCCTCTCCCACGAAAGTCAGGTGCGACGTCTGCCTTGGCGGCCTCTGTGTGCCCGAGCCCCGTCCTCGAGTGTGTGCGGTGTGCCGGAGCTGATACCCGGTATCCGCGGAGTGAAGCGTACCTGGGGGAAGGCTTCACCCGCCGGGTACCCACGGTGACCCGGCGTATGCACCCGTCCGGCCGTACCGGCGTGAAACATCCGGTCCGCCCGCACCGGCCCGGCATTTCCCTCAGGGCGGAACGCCGCGCCCTTGTCCCGGACCGCACCGTCCCTAGGCTGACGGGATGAGCAGCCAGGTGAGCGAAGAAGCCCGGGAGGCCGCCCGGCGGCCGGTGCCCGCCCCGGCGAAGACGCCGGAGCCCACGCCACGGGAGCCGCTGTGGCGCGATCTGGTCGGCGCGGTACTGCGCAGGGAGCGGCGCGCCCAGCGGCGCACGCTCAGGGAGGTGGCCGACGCGGCCCGGATCTCGCTGCCGTACCTGTCCGAGATCGAGCGTGGCCGCAAGGAGGCCTCCTCCGAGGTCCTCGCCGCCGCGGCCCACGCGCTCGGCCTGGGCCTCGGGGACCTGCTGTCGCTGGTCCACGGCGAGCTGGCCCACCCGGAGCCGTCCCGGCGTCCGGCCCCGCACCACCGGCCGGCCGCCGCGCCGCACCGGTCGCGGTTGCCGCGCCTGTCGAACGGGGGCCTCTGCCTGGCGGCCTGACCGGGCCGACCGATGAGTTTCGCGGCGGGCGGCGGTCTGTACCGGTGACCGCGTTCCACGCCCCAGGAGGTACTCATGACCACCGACGGTTTCGTCACGTGTCTCTGGTTCGACGGCCAGGCGGAGGAGGCCGCGCACCACTACGTGTCCGTCTTCAAGGACTCGAGTGTCGGAAGGGTCGTGCGCCACACCGAGGCCGGGCCCGGCACGGCCGGTTCCGTGCTGGTCGTGGAGTTCACGGCCAACGGCCAGAGGTTCCTCGCGCTCAACGGCGGCCCCCAGTACCGGTTCACCGAGGCGGTCTCCTTCCAGATCCTCTGCTCCGACCAGCAGGAGATCGACCACTACTGGACGAAGCTCACCGAGAACGGCGGCGAGGCCGGCTCCTGCGGCTGGCTCAAGGACCGGTACGGCGTCTCCTGGCAGGTGGTCTACGCCCGGTTGCTCGACATGGTCGGCGACCCGGATCCGGAGAAGGCCGCGCGTGCCACCCGGGCCATGATGGCCATGGGCAAGCTGGACGCCGCCGCGCTGGAGAAGGCGTACGCGGGGGAGTAGCGGGGGCGCGCCCCGGCCCGCCGGGCCGGGGCGGTCGGCCGGGTGAACCCGGCGCGGCTCGGCGCGCGGGCCCGGCCCCGCATGGCTAGCGTGAACAAACCGGTACACACCACACCAGGAGGGTCGCGACCATGGCCGTGCAGCCCGAGGGAACGCCCTGTTGGGCCGACGCGATGTTCAGTGACGTCGAGGGCGCCAAGCGGTTCTACGCCGAGGTGCTCGGCTGGACCTTCGGCGAGTCGTCGTCGGAGTACGGCAACTACACGCAGGCCTACGCGGACGGCAGGGCGGTGGCCGCCGTGGTCCCGCCGATGCCCGGCCAGGAGGGCCAGTCGCAGTGGTGCCTGTACTTCGCCTCGCCGGACGCCGCCGCGACCGCTGAGCGGATCCGGCACAACGGCGGCGAAGTGCTGATGGAACCGATGCAGGTCGGCGACCTCGGCACGATGTGTTTGGGCCGGGAACCCAGCGGAGCCGTGTTCGGTGTGTGGCAGGCCGGCAGGCACGAGGGCTTCGAGGCGACGGCCACGCCCGGCGCCTACTGCTGGGCGGAGCTCTTCACCCGGGAACCGGAGCGGGCGGACGCCTTCCTGTCCGCCGTGTTCCCGTACCGGATGAAGGAGATCGAGGACGACGCGGTGGACTTCCGGATGTTCCAGGTCGGGGAGGACACGGTCCTCGGCCGGATGCGGATGACCGACGACTTTCCGCCCGAGGTGCCCTCGTACATCAACGTCTACTTCACCGTGGACGACTGCGACGCGGCCGTCACCCGGGCCACCGGGCTCGGCGCGGTCCTCCGCTTCGGCCCCATGAGCAGCCCCTTCGGCCGGTTCGCCGCGCTCAGCGACCCGCAGGGTGCCAACTTCTCGGTGATCGACGTCACGACCACCGAGGGCGGGATGCCGAAGACCAGGGACGTCTGAGCGGACCCCGTCCGGCCGCCTCCGCGGCCATGGCATGATCGTGTGCATGCGTGAACGTGTGGTGGCCGCGTGCGACGGGGCTTCGAAGGGCAACCCCGGACCGGCCGGATGGGCGTGGGTGATCTCCGACGACGACGAGCGGACCCCCGTCGGCTGGGCGGCGGGCCCGCTCGGCCGGGCCACCAACAACGTCGCCGAACTGACGGCCCTGGAGCGGCTGCTCACGGCCGTCGACCCGGACGTGCCGCTGGAGATCCGCATGGACTCCCAGTACGCGATGAAGGCCGTCACCACCTGGCTGCCCGGCTGGAAGCGCAACGGCTGGAAGACCGCCGCCGGCAAGCCCGTCGCCAACCAGGACCTGGTCGTCCGCATCGACGAGCTCCTCGGCGGCCGGTCCGTCGAGTTCCGCTACGTGCCCGCCCACCAGGCCGACGGCGACCCGCTGAACGACTTCGCCGACCGCGCGGCCAGCCAGGCGGCCATCGTGCAGGAGCCCGCCGGCAGCGAGCTGGGTTCGCCGGAACCCCCGCCGTCGCCGGACACCCCGGCGGCGGCCGGGGCGCCGCGCCGGAAGACGCCCCGCCGCACCGGCGGCGCCGCGGCCGCCCGCACCATCAAGGCCAAGTTCCCCGGCCGCTGTCCGTGCGGCCGGTCCTACGCGGCCGGCGAGAAGATCGCCAAGAACGCGCAGGGCTGGGGCCACCCGGAGTGCCGTACCGCCGAGTCCTGATCAGGCGTCGAACGTGTAGAACGCGGTGTGGTCCAGCAGGTCCGCCGGGCGCACGGTGTTCCACGGCTTCATGGTGTCGTTCAGGTCCACCACGTCCGGTGTGCCGCCCGCCGGCACGTAGCCGACGCCCGGGTGGCGCCGCTGCCACTCCGCCCACAGCTTGTCGATGTAGGCGTGGTGCAGCCAGAACACCGGGTCGTTCGGGGAGACCCCGGTGGCCATCTGTCCGCCGACCCAGACGTGGACCCGGTTGTGCAGGTTGACCCCGCGCCAGCCCTCCAGGTGGTTGCGGAAACCGTCCGAGGCGCTGTTGTACGGCGCCATGTCGTACGTCGCCATGGACAGCACCGACTCGACCTCGGCGCGCGTCGGCAGCTCGCGCACGGACGTGCCGAGCGAACGCCGCAGGAAGGTGCGGCCGTCGACCCGCACGTTCACCGGCCAGTTCCCGGTGGACGCGGCGAACGGGCCGTCCATCACCCGGCCGTCGCTGCTGCGCCCGGTGCCGCCGAGGAAGTCCGGCGCCCACAGGGAGGCGCGCACCGTGCGGTCGGTGCTCCAGTCCCAGTACGGCAGGGTGACCGTGGAGTCCACGGACTGGAGCGCCTGCTCGAAGTCGAGCAGGAATCTGCGGTGCCAGGGCAGGAAGGAGGGCGAGCGGTGGCCGGTCCGCTCGCCGGTGTCGGTGTCCGCCATGATGAACTCGTTGTGCGTGCGGACGAACTCGTCGTAGCGTCCGCCGCGCTTGAGTTCGAGGACGGCGGCGACGAACCGCCGCTTCTCGTCGGCGGTCAGGGCGGCCTGGTTCTTGCGTACCGTCATGGTGCGGGGTGCTCCGGGATTCCTTGCGGGGGCGGTCAGTTGGCGGGGAACGGCAGCAGCGCGGCGCCCTGGAGCTCGTCCACCGCGGCCCGGGCGGCGGCGCGCGGGGTGGGCACCGGGTCGTAGTGGCTGACGACGCTGATCCAGCTGCCGTCGGCGTTGCGCATCACGTGCAGCTGCACCCCGTCGACGAACACCGCGTAGCCACCGCCGTGTTCGTGGTGGTGTCCGCCACCGCTCGACACGCGGCCCTGTATTCGGCGGCCCTTGTAGACCTCGTCGAAGGACTCGGGTGCGGCGGGCTCGTGGTGGCCGGCGGCGGACGCGGCCGGGGCGACGAGGGTGGCGGCCGTGGCCGTCGTGGCGACGGCGGCCGCCGCGGTGAGCGCACGGCGCCGGGTGATGCCGGGCATGCGGGTCCTCCTCAGGAGTGGTGGAGTGTGACGACGCATGCCTATCGGGCGTTACGGGAACGGAAGAAATCGCCCGGAACGGGTTGGCTGTGATCCGGACAATTAACCACATGTCATACAGAGTTGAACTAAGATGATCTTGCTGTGACCCGCTGCCGATCTGGTGCGGAACGGGGAATTCCTTGCCGGGGCACCCCGCTTCCCGGTGATCCTTTCCGGGCGCCGCCCGTCCGAGTGGCGCGGCTCACCACGCCAGGCTGACGCGATCGAGCGGGTCGCCGGGACTGCTACCGTCCGGTGCCGGTCGACCACGTCCGGTGACAGTCAGGGGTGCGCACGTGAAGATCGTCTGTGTCGGAGGCGGGCCCGCGGGCCTGTACCTCGCCATCCTGCTCAAACGGCAGAACCCGTCCCACGACATCACCGTCCACGAACGCGACCCCGAGGGCTCCACCTACGGCTGGGGCGTGACGTACTGGCGGGGCCTCCTCGACAAGCTCCAGGCGCACGACCCCGAGTCGGCGCGAGCGGTCGAGGAGCACTCCGTCCGCTGGAACGAGGGGGTCGCCCACGTCCGGGACCTGGCGGCCCGCCATCACGGGGACGAGGGGTTCGGCATCGGCCGGCACCGGCTGCTCGAACTGCTCGCCGGCCGGGCCCGCGCCCTCGGCGTCCGCCTGGAGTTCGAGAGCGACATCGGCGGACCACCCGCCGGAGCCGACCTCGTCGTCGCGGCCGACGGCGTGCACAGCGCCCTGCGCACCCGGCACGCGGGGCACTTCGGCACCCGGATCACCTCCGGCCGCAACCACTACATCTGGCTCGGCACCACCAAGGTGTTCGACGCCTTCACGTTCGCCTTCACCGAGACCGGGCACGGCTGGATCTGGGCCTACGGCTACGGCTACGGCGGCGGCCGCAGCACCTGTGTCGTCGAGTGCTCCCCGGAGACCTTCACCGGCCTCGGCCTGGACCGGGCGGACCGGGCGGAGGGCCTGGTGCTGCTGGAGAGGCTCTTCGCCGGCATCCTCGACGGCCACCCCCTCATCGCCCGCCCCGGCGCCTCCTGGCTGACCTTCCGCACCCTCACCAACCGCACCTGGCACCGCGGCAACCTCGTCCTGCTCGGCGACGCCGCCCACACCACGCACTACTCCATCGGCGCCGGCACCACCCTCGCCCTGGAGGACGCCATGTGCCTGGCCGGCGCCCTGAAGGAGCACGCCGCCCTGCCCGACGCCCTCGCCGCCTACGAGCGCCGGCGCCAGGCCGAGCTGCTGTCCGTGCAGAGCGCGGCCCGCTACAGCGCCCAGTGGTACGAGAACCTGCCCCGCTACATCCACCTGCCCCCGCACCGGATGTTCGCCCTGCTCGGCCAGCGCCACTCGCCCCTGCTGCCGTACGTCCCCCCGCAGCTGTACTACGGCCTGGACCGGGCGGCCGGACGGCTGGAGGCGCTCCGCCGGCTCAAGCGCTGGCTCGGCCCCCGCGCCGCCCGCGCCCTGCACGCCCGGACCACCGCCCGCCGGGACTGACCCTTCCGGACCCGTGTCCCCACCGCCAGGCCGCGGCCGGACGGAGGCGTTGGTGAATGGCCATTCACCCGATAAGGTGAATTGTTATTCACCTCGCCGCCGTGCTGCCCGCAGGAGCCCCGATGGACCAGCCAGCCGCCATACCCCCGCCGCCCGGCACCGGCACGCCGCCCCGGCTGCGCGACCGGCTCACCATCCCGGTGCTCGCGTCGGGCGGCATCCTCATGGCGGTCATGCAGACCGTGGTCGTACCGCTCCTGCCGGACCTGCCCCGGCTCACCGGATCGTCACCGGCCGCCGTCTCCTGGATGGTCACCGCGACGCTGCTCGCCGGCGCCGTCCTCACCCCCGTGCTCGGCCGGGCCGGTGACATGTACGGCAAGCGCCGGGTGCTCACCACCGCGCTCGCCCTGATGACCGTCGGCTCGGTCCTGTGCGCGCTGTCCTCCGACATCCGCGTGCTCATCGCCGCCCGCGCCCTCCAGGGCGCCGCCGCCTCCGTCGTCCCGCTCTCCATCAGCATCCTGCGCGACGAACTGCCGTCCGAGCGCCGGGGATCGGCGGTGGCGCTGATGAGTTCCACCGTCGGCATCGGCGCCGCCCTCGGGCTGCCGCTCGCCGCGCTGGTCGTGCAGTACGCCGACTGGCACACGATGTTCTGGCTGACCAGTGCGCTCGGTGCGCTCGGGGTCACGGCGACCTGGTGGGCGGTCAGGGAGTCACCGGTGCGGGAACCCGGCCGCTTCGACGTCCTCGGCGCGCTGGGGCTCGCCGCCGGGCTGGTCTGCCTGCTGCTGGGCGTCTCCCAGGGCGGCACCTGGGGCTGGGGGAGCGAGCGGGTCCTCGGGCTGTTCCTGGCCGCCGTCGCCGTCCTCGCGCTGTGGTGGTGGCAGCAGCTGCGCGGCGCACGGCCGCTGGTCGATCTGCGCCTGGTCACCCGGCCACGGGTGGGCCTGTCCCATGTGGCGGCCCTGCTGACCGGGTTCGCCTTCTACGCCAACTCGCTGGTCACCGCCCAGCTGGTGCAGGCGCCCGAGGCCACCGGCTACGGCCTCGGCCTGTCCATCGTCGCCACCGGACTGTGCCTCCTGCCCGGCGGCGTCACCATGCTGCTGTTCTCTCCGCTGTCGGCCCGGATCTCGGCCGCGCGCGGCCCGCGCGTCACGCTCGCCCTGGGCGCCGCCGCCATCGCCTGCGGGTACGCGCTGCGCATCGCCGACAGCCGCGACCTGTGGATGATCATCCTCGGGGCCACCGTGGTCGCGACCGGCACCACGCTCGCCTACTCGGCGTTGCCCACCCTGATCCTGCGCGCCGTCCCGGCCGCGCAGACCGCCTCCGCCAACGGCGTCAACGTCCTCATGCGCACCATCGGCCAGGCCGTCTCCAGCGCGGCGGTCGCCGCCGTCCTCGTCCACCACACCAGCCCCCTCGACGGCGTACCCGTGCCCACCCTGCACGGCTACCTGCTCGCCTTCGCGATGGCGGGCGCCATCGCCCTCGCGGCCTGCGTGGCGGCCCTGACCATCCCGGGCGACGAGCCCGCCGACGGCGGCCGGCGCGCCCGCGGGGCCACCCGGGGCGCGCGCGACGGGGCGATGGAGGGAGCATGAGCGGCATGACCGCACCGGCCGGCCGTGAGGCCGCCCCCGCACGCCGGGACGCCGAGGCCACCAGGGCCGCCATCCTGAAGGCGGCCCGCCACCTCCTGGCCCGGCACGCCCACGCCGACATCACCCTCAGGGCCGTGGCCGAACGGGCCGGTGTCAGCCCGCCCCTGATCCTGAAGTACTTCGGCAACAAGGACGCCCTCTTCGCCCGGGTGATGTCCTTCGACACCGACGCCGACGCCCTGCTGGACGCCCCGCTGCACGACCTGGGCCGGCACATGGTCCGGCACGTGCTGTCCAGTCAGCGCGACCGCGGCGCCGACCCGCTGCTGCGTATCGCCTTCGCCCCGCTGCACGGCGACCACGGTGACGTCCTGCGGGCCAACTTCCGCGCCCAGGTGACCGAGCGCCTCGCCGCCCGGCTCACCGGCCCCGACGCGGGACTGCGCGCCGAACTCGCCGTCGCCGCGCTCGTCGGCCTGGGCGTGATGTACGGCATCGCCCGCGGCCCGCACCTGCGGCAGACCGACGCCGACACCGTCGCCGACCGCTACGGGCCCGCCGTACAGGCCCAGCTGACGCCCGGCCGCTGAGCCGGCGGCCCACGCCGGGGTGCCCACCGGAGCGGCCCGTTCCGCGGGGCGCCGTGCCGGATGACAGACTGAGGCCATGGACGAACGCGTAATCGGCAGGTCGGGTCAGTGGGCATCGGTGGTCGGTCTCGGCACATGGCAGCTGGGCGCCGACTGGGGCGACGTGGACGACAAGGAGGCCCTGGCCGTCCTGGAGACGGCGGCCGAGTCGGGGGTCACCTTCTTCGACACGGCCGACGTGTACGGCGACGGGCGCAGCGAGGAGACCATCGCCTCGTTCCTGCGCGGCCGTCCCGACCTGCACGTGCTCGTGGCCACCAAGATGGGCCGCCGGGTCGAACAGATCCCCGGTAACTACGTCCTGGACAACTTCCGCGCCTGGAACGACCGCTCGCGCCGCAACCTGGGCGTCGACCGCGTCGACCTGGTCCAGCTGCACTGCCCGCCCACCCCGGTCTACTCCTCCGACGCGGTGTTCGACGCCCTGGACACCCTGGTGGAGGAGGAGCGCGTCGCCGCGTACGGGGTGAGCGTGGAGACCTGCGCGGAGGCGCTCACCGCGATCGCCCGGCCGAACGTGGCGAGCGTGCAGATCATCCTCAACCCCTTCCGCATGAAGCCCCTGTACGAGGTGCTGCCCGCCGCCCGCGAGGCCGGTGTCGGCATCATCGCGCGCGTGCCGCTCGCCTCCGGGCTGCTGTCCGGCAAGTACACGCGCGACACGGTGTTCGCGGCCAACGACCACCGCTCCTTCAACCGCCACGGCGAGGCCTTCGACCAGGGCGAGACCTTCTCCGGCGTCGACTACGCCACCGGGGTCGAGGCCGCCGCCGAGTTCGCCGCGCTCGCTCCCGAGGGGTACACCCCGGCCCAGCTGGCGCTGCGCTGGATCATCGAGCAGGACGGCGTGACCACGGTGATCCCGGGCGCGCGCAACCCGGAGCAGGCCCGCGCCAACGCCGCCGCGGCCAAGCTGCCGCCGCTGCCGGAGGAGACGGTCACGGCGATCCGGGAGCTGTACGAGCGCCGGATCAGCGACCAGGTCGAACACCGCTGGTAGACCCCGGCGCGCGGACCGTTTGAACGAACGACCGTGCGGTTAGACGCACCGCATGACGGAAGCAGGACAGCGCACAGGACGCGACGAGACCGAGGAGGAGCGGGCGGACCGGAAGTGGGGTGAACTCATCCAGGAGGTCCGTGTGGCGCAGACAGGCGTGCAGATCCTGTTCGGCTTCCTGCTGACCGTCGTCTTCCAGCCGAAGTACGTGCGGCTCACCGACACCGATCAGGTCATCTACATCGTGACCGTCGTCCTGGGCGCCTGCGCGACCGGCGCCCTCATCGGACCGGTCTCCCTGCACCGCCTGGTCTCCGGCCGCCGGGTCAAGCCGCAGGCCGTGCGGCTGGCCTCCCGGCTGACGTTCGTCGGCCTGCTGCTGCTGCTCGCCACGATGACGTCGTCGCTGCTGCTGATCCTCCGGGTGGCCACGCACGACGGATACGTGCCGTACCTGGTCTCGGGCGTCGTCACCTGGTACCTCGTGTGCTGGTACGGCCTGCCCCTGTGGGCCCGCCGCAAGCACACGGACCGGACGGACGACTAGGATCCTCCCTCCGGATCAGGCCCGCGAGCCCGGCCTGATCCGGACGGCAGACACCGGGGACCGCCCGGCCGGTCACTGGCCCACCCGTCCGTCGACGCGCTCGCGCAGCAGGTCGGCGTGGCCGCAGTGCCGGGCGTACTCCTCGATCCGGTGCACCAGCAGCTCCCGGACCGCGATCCGCTCCCTTCCCACCCGCTCCCCGAGGTCCGGGTGTGAGGCCAGTGCGGCGTCGGTCGCGGCCTGTTCGCGTTCCAGATCGGCGTACGCGGCGTCGACCACGGCCTGTTCCGCGACCGCTCCGTCGAAGTCCGCGTCCCCCTCGCCGTACAGCTTCGGCAGCGGGTCGGCCTCGCTGATCCAGTTGCGCCAGTCGCGTTCCACCTCCGCGAGGTGCCTGAGCAGGCCGAGGAGTGACATCGTGGACGGCGGGACCGAGCGCCGGGCCAGCTGCTCCGGGTCCAGGTCCTCGCACTTCATCCGCAGGGTGATGCGGTAGTTCGTCAGGTAGTCCGACAGCGTCGCCCGCTCGCCCTCCGGGCTGGCGCCGTTGTCGCGGGGGTCGTCGGCCGGGTCGGTCCACATGTCGGGGTAGACGGTCGCCCGGGTCCATCGTGCGGGTCGGTCACTCATGCCCCGCATGATGGTCCGCGGCGGCCCCGGTCCGCCACCGGATTGTCGTCACCACGCGCGCAGTTGACGGTCGTGGACCCGGCTGAGCAGCAGCAGTGACAGCACGGATCCGATCAGCGCGCAGCACATGTCCCACTGGGTGTCCCACACGTCGCCCTGGGTGGCGAGGAAGGCGTCGGCACCGTGCCCGCCGATCTCCGCCGCCAGCCACTCCAGCAGTTCGAAACAGGCGCTGAACGCGAGGCAGGCGCACACGGTGAGCGGCGCCAGCCAGCGGCTGCCGCGCAACGGCGAGGTACGGCTGAGCAGTTCCCGCACCAGCACGGCCGGGACGAAGCCCTGCATCAGGTGACCGAAGCGGTCGTACGGATTGCGGTCCAGGCCGAAGCTGTCGCGTACCCAGTCACCCACCGGTACCTGTGCGTAGGTGTAGTGACCGCCGGCCGCGAGGACCAGCGCGTGCACGGTCAGCAGCCCGCACAGCAGTCCCGTCAGCGGGAAGCGCCGCCAGGCCAGTACGACCAGGGGCAGCCCGGCCAGCACCCACACCGTCTCCAGGAACCAGGTGGTGCGGTCGCGCGCACCCCACGCGGACGCGGCCAGGCCCACCGCCACCACGGAGGCGAAGAGGGCGGGCGGTACGCGGCGCGGCGCGCGGAGCGGGAGGGGTGGCGCTGCGGTCACGGCGGGGCTCCTTGCCTGAGGGGCGTCGGGGGAACCCATCGTGGCGCCGGGCCGGGACCGCGGGCATGAGTACGGCTACTCAGCCGCGGAGAGGATCTCCTCCAGCAGCTCGTCCACCGCGACGCGTTCCCGCCCCGGCGGCACGACCTGGTACGTCTCGCGCAGGAACGAGGCGATCGCGGGCGCCCAGGCGAACACGACCGCGTGGTGCCGGCCGCCGTCCGCCCGCGTGTCCCCGAGGAACTCCAGCCGCAGTTCGTGCCACAGTCCGGTGGCCTCCGGCCGCATCCGCACGTCACCGACCCCCACCGGCCTGACCAGAGCGTCGGAGAGCATCTGCCGGTCCAGCCGCCAGCAGGCCAGCACATGACCGTCGTGCGCGAAGGCGGCGGTGACGGCGAACGGGTCGTCGACGTCGTAGCTGAGGTGGGCCAGCACCGGACACCGGCCGGTACCGTGCGCAAGCAGCTGCACCACCAGGGTCTTGTGCACGAACGAGTTCACGCGGGGGCCTCCGGGGACGATCGGCGTAGAGCCCTCTAGTACCCCGGTAACGCCCGAGAAGCTCATCCGTGTGACCGAAGTCGCTGAACCGTGCGCGACGCGCCCGGCCGGGGCGTCCCCGCGGGCCTCAGGCGAGGGCCTCCCGCAGGGCCGGCAGCAGGGTCTTCGCCGACCAGTCGATGAACTCCGGCTGGGAGTCGCCGCCGATCTGCACCAGGGCGATCTCCCCGAACCCGGCCTCCGCGTACGGCCGCACGGCCTCCACGAACGCCTCCGGGTCGTCGCCGCACGGGATGGCGGAGGCGACGTCGTCCTCGGTGACGAACTGGGTCGCGGCCTCGAAGGAGTCGGGGTGCGGCAGCTCGGCGTTCACCTTCCAGCCCAGGCCGAACCAGCGGAACTGGGAGTGGGCGCGCTTGATCGCCCTCTCCCGGTCGGTGTCGTAGCACACGGGAAGCTGGCCGACCCGGGGCTTGCCGCTGCCGCCGTGCCGGTCGAAGGCCTCCAGCAGGCCCCGCTTCGGCTCCGTCGCGATGACCAGGTCGGCGAGGTGCCCGGCGAGCTTGCACGACCGTTCACCGGAGACGGCGAGACCGATCGGCGGCGCCTCGTCCGGCAGGTCCCACAGCCGGGCCGACTCCACGTCGTAGTGCTGCCCGTGATGCGTCACGTGGCCGCCCTCGAACAGCGCGCGGATGATCTGCACGGCCTCCTCGAGCATCTCGTGGCGTACGTCCACCGGCGGCCAGCCGCCGCCCACGACGTGCTCGTTCAGGTTCTCGCCGGCGCCGAGGCCGAGCCGGAACCTGCCTTCGGACAGCAGCTGCACCGTCGCCGCCTTCTGCGCCACGACCGCCGGGTGGTAGCGCAGGATGGGGCAGGTGACGTAGGTCATCAGCGGGATCCGCGAGGTGGCCTGGGCGGCGGCGCCGAGCACACTCCACGCGTACGAGGCGTGTCCCTGCGAGCGCAGCCACGGGAAGTAGTGGTCCGACGTCACCGAGAAGTCGAACCCCGCCTCCTCGGCCCGCACCAGGTGGTTCACCAGGTCCCGGGGTCCGGCCTGCTCCGTCATCATCGTGTATCCGATTCGCACCATGGGGAGCGAGTCCCCGGCTCGGCCGCCGGAAAACGGCCGGCGGGCCTCCGGTCAGCCCTTCGGCGCACGGAACGTCGCGAGGAACGTCCGCAGCGCCAGCCGGCCGGCCGCGTTCCCCCAGGCCCCGGCCGGGGTGGTGAAGCGCAGGGAGAAGCCCCGGGCCCCGCCCAGCAGGAACCCCCGCCCGAAGGTGTGGGTCCGCGAGCGCCCCGATCCCGCCAGCCACTCCAGGTCGGCGGCCCTGCGGCCCTGGTAGGTGGTGGCCCGGACGGCGCCGACGCGGTGATAGCCGGGCAGCCTCGCCAGCCCGGGCTCGACGTCGTCCCGCCAGACGGCGACCGGGTCCGGGCCGACGCGCTCGCTGTAGGTGACGGCGAGGGCGGTCGAGTCGCCGCCGCGGCCGAAGGTCACGCGGTAGGCGAGGTCGGCCACCCGGGAGGTGGCCAGCCGCCGCCAGCCGTCGGGCAGCGCCACCGAGAAGCCCTCGGGGGCGGTGTACCGGTGATAGCCGGCCGGCAGGGCGGGGGAGGCCGACGGGGCCGGGACGGGGGTGGCGGCGGGCGTGGTGGTGCCGCCGGTGTGCCGGCCGGCCGGGGCGGTGGCCCGGCGCGGTGGCCCGGCGGTGTCCGTGCCCGGCAGCGCGCCGGCCGAGGCCAGCACCGCGGCGGCGACGGCGGCCGCGGCGAGTGCGGCGCCGACGGCCAGGAGCCGCCGGCCGCGCCCGGGGCCGGCGGTGACGACGGCGCCCCGGTACGCACCGCGCACCCGGGGGGCGGGCGCGGGCTGGTGGTCGGCGTCCGTGTCCTCGGTCAGTGCCCGGGTCAGGGCCTCGTGGACCACCGGCCGGGTCAGCCGCTCCCGCGCGTCCTTGCGCAGCAGCCCCTGCACCGCCCGGGTGAGCGGGCCGGCGCGCAGCGGGGTGCGCAACGGCAGCCGGTCGACGGCCTTGAGCGTGGCGTCGGGCCGGCCGCGGTCCCGGAACGGCGGCCGGCCCTCGACCATCGTGTACAGCAGCGCTCCCAGCGCCCACAGGTCGGCGGCGGGGCCGACGCGTTCGTCGCGGGCCTGCTCCGGCGAGGCGTACGAGGGTGCCGTGAGCCGCGGCACGAGGGTCGCGCCCGCCAGTCCGAACCCGGTGACGACGACCGGGCCGCCGTCCCGTACGAAGACCTGGCCGGGGCTCAGTTCCCCGTGCGTGATGCCCTCGTCGTGCGCCGCCCGCAGCACGTCGAGCAGTTCCAGGCCGGTGCGTGCGGCGCGCACCGGGTGGAGGGAGCCCTCCTGGGCGAGGAGTTCGCCGAGCGGTGTGCCGTCGATCCACTCGGTGACCGTCCACAGGGTGCCGTCCTGCACCACGGCGTCGACGACCGCGGCGACCTGGCCGGGGCGGAGCAGCCGCATGGTCTCGGAGGTGCGGACGACCCGGGCCGTGACGCGGCGCGCGGTGTCCTCGGTGACGGGTTCCGGCAGGGTCGTCTGCGTCACCAGGCGGGGCTGCTCGGCCGCCGTGTCCTCGGCATACCACCACAGGCGGTTGGTCTCCTGGGCGAAGACCTCCAGCAGCCGGTACCGTCCGGCGACCCACTCGTGTGCGGAGACGTGCGCCTCGACCATGGTCATCCCTCGCTGAAGCCCTGCGGCGTCTTTTCCATAGGTACGCGGGGCGCGCGGGGGTGCGTTCAGCGAATCGTCGATTCACGCCCCCTTCCCGTCTTTCATTCACAAGTTCGAAGGCCGGTACGGTGTCGGATCGGCCGCCCGGCAGCCGTCTCACAGCAGCCCGAAACCTTCCGCCCAGCCGTGCAGTTCCCGGGGCGTCGTGTTGCCCCCGCAGACCACGAGTCCGATCCGGGCGCCGTCGCCGGCCCGCGCCGCCACCTGCCGGGCCGCCGGCAGCAGACATCCCGCGGCCGGCTCGGCCCACACCTTGGCGTGGTCGGCGAGGTCCAGGCAGCCCTGCACGGCGTCCCGGTCCGGGACCACCAGGACGTCCTCGACGAGCGCGGACACATGGTCGTACGTCAGCTGCGCCACCGAGGGGGCGCTCAGGGTGGTGACCAGGGAGGACAGCGGCACCGGTACCGGGCCGCCCGCCCGCAGCGCGCCGGACATCGCCTCCGCGCCCTCGGTCTCCACGCCCCACACGCGTACCCCCGGGCGCAGGGCGCTCAGGGCCGCCGCGACCCCGGCGATCAGACCGCCGCCGCCGACGCTGACCACGACGTCCGTCAGCTCCCCGGCGTCCTCGGCCAGTTCCAGCCCCACGGTGCCCTGTCCGGCGATCACCACCGGGTCGTCGAACGGGTGGACCAGGGTGAGCCCCTCGTCGCGCAACCGCGTCACCAGCTGGAAGGCGCTGTCCATGCCGTCGGTGAGCCGCACCGACGCCCCGGCGTCCTCGGCGAGCGCGAGGGACCGCGCGGGTGCGGTCCGCGGCATCACCACGGTCGCCTTCACATCGAGGGCCGCCGCCATCACCGCGAGCGCCACGCCGTGGTTGCCGCCGCTGACGGCGACCACGCCCGCCGCGCGCTCCGCCGCGCTCAGCGACAGCAGCTTCGCCGTGGCCCCGCGGGCCTTGAACGAGCCGGTCCGCTGGAGCAGTTCGAGCTTGACGGTGACCGGGACGCCGAGCAGGGCGCCGAGGCCGGGACTCGGCACCGTCGGCGTCCTGACGACGTGCCCGGCGATCCGCTGTGCGGCGGCTTCGATGTCCGAGATGCCGATCACGGTGCTCCGTCCTTCCGGCGCGGAGTGCGGAGCCGCGCCGGAACGCACTGTGACCCGCCGGGACGCCCCAGGTCAACGCCGTACCGGATGATGGTTACCGGGCGCGGTCCGCCAGCAGGTCCAGCAGACGTGCCAGTTCCCCGGCGGCCCCGCCGGCCAGGGGCACGCCGGCGAGCAGCTCCCGGGCGGAGGCCGTGTGGGTGCGGGCCTCGGCCAGCGCCGCCGCCCGGCCGCCCGCCGCCTCGACCAGCGCGGCGGCCTCCCCGGTCCGTCCGGGCGAGTCCAGCAGCGCGGGCAGGTGCCGGGCCGCCGGTGAGCCGAGTGCGGCCAGCACCGGATACGTCTTCTTCCGCTCCCGCAGGTCACCGCCCACCGGCTTGCCGGTGACGGCTGGATCGCCCCAGATGCCCAGCACGTCGTCGACCAGCTGGAAGGCGACCCCGAGGTGCCGCCCGGCCCGGTCCAGGGCGCCGACCGTGGCCCGGGGCGCCCCGGCGAGCGCGGCACCCAGCGCGGCGGCACAGCCCAGGAGCGCGCCGGTCTTGCCCTCCGCCATCACCCGGTACTCCGCTGCCGTCACCCGTTCCGGCCCGGTCCACGGCCGGGTGGCGAACAGCAGGTCGTCGGCCTGTCCGCGCACCAGATCGGCGAGGGCCGAGGAGAGCAGCCGTACCGCGCCGGGGCCCTCGGGGGCCGCGGCGAGGACGTCCACCGCCAGCGCGAACAGGGCGTCCCCGGCCAGTACGGCCGGACCCGTGCCGTACGCCCGCCACACGGTGGGGCGCCCGCGCCGGACCGCGTCCCCGTCCATGATGTCGTCGTGCAGCAGCGAGAAGGCGTGTACCAGTTCCACCGCGACCGCCGCCGGCACCCCGGTCCGCCCGTCGGCGCCCGCGGCCTCGGCGCCCAGCACGGCCAGCGCCTGCCGTACGCCCTTGCCGCCCGGGGCGCTGGCGGGTGCTCCGCCGATCTCGCACCAGCCGAAGGAGTAGGCGGCCATCTCGGCCACCCACGGGTGCAGCCGTCCCACCGCGTCCTCCAGCGCGGGCCGTACCAGCTCCCGGCTGCGGGTCAGGGTGAGCACGGCCGGGTCCTGCACCGGCGAGCCGAGCGCCGTCACCGGGCGACCTCCGCGTCGAGACCGAACTCCCGCTGGGCCCGGGCCACCATCTCCCGGGCGTGCCGCAGCCCGCTGCGCTCCAGCGTCCGGGCCAGGCCGGCGAGTTCGGCGGCCGTCTCGGCGCGGTCGCGGCCGAGGCGGGCGAGGGACTTGGCGAGGCCGAGCCGGGACAGCGCCTCGCCGCGCGGCTCGCTCATCGTGCGGAACTCCGCGAGCGCCAGCTCGTAGCGGTCCCGGGCCTCGGCGTACCGCCCGGCGCGGTAGAGGACGTTGCCCTGCATCTTGTGGTTGTAGGCGAGCGCGCTGGACAGGTTCATCTCGCGGCAGCCGGCCTCCGCCTCGGCCAGCAGTTCCAGGGCCCGCGCGGTGGCGCCGTCGCGCACGGAGAGGACGTCCGCGAGTCCGCGCAGCGCCCAGGCGTGTCCGCGCCGGTCGTCGGCCCGGCCGGCTATCTCCGCCGCCTCCTCGAACAACGCGTACGCGCGGTCGAAGTCACCGGTGTTGCGATGCATCTGGGCGATGCCCTCCAGCGCCCACACCGTGTGCCGGGCCTCTCCCCGTTTGCGGGCCTCGGCCAGCAGCTGCTCGTGCAGCCGGCCGACCGCCTCGTAGTCGCCCTGGATGCGGCCGGTCTCGGCGAGGCCGGCCAGCGAGTAGCCGCGGACCACGACGTCCCCGCCGCGCTCGCCGAGGTCGGCGGCGAGCTTCAGCAGCCGCCAGGCCAGCGGGAACGCCCCACGCTGACGGGCCAGAGTGCCGCCGCTCCACAGTGCCCAGGCCATCGCGGCGGTGTCGCCGGCCTCCCGGGCGGCGCGGTAACTCGCCTTCCAGGCCCGGTCGGCGTCCCGCACATGGCCGAGCCGCCGGTGCGCCTCGGCGACGGCGAGGCCGCAGCGTGCCGCCTCGCCGGGCAGTCCGGCCCGCTCGGCCTCGCGCAGCCGTTCGGTGCCCTCGGCCAGCACGTCGACCAGCGAGGAGTTCACGGAGAGGGTGGTCAGGGCGCCCTGGTACTCCGGGGCGGAAGCCTTGCCGTACATGCGTACCCTTCTATACACGGAGTGTATACATAGCGTGCATAGCGTCTCGGAAGAATGCCCCGGCCCGAGGGGCCGGGGCTCGGTCTGTTGTCGATCAAGACGCCGGTACGACGGCGGGGGTTGCGCGGGCGACGCGGCTCACTTGTGAAGGTTCAGTGCTGCTGGGGCTTGTGGGGCGTCAGCTCGCTCGGCCGTACCACCACGTACCCCTCGCCCTGGAGCATCAGCTGCACGGCCTCACCGGAACCGCCGCGCAGCATCGAGCCGATGGACTGCGAGCGGTGCAGCGAGGTCTCCAGGTGCGCGGTCCAGCCCACCACCGCGTCCGTGTCGACGTACACCGGCGCCTGCGCGGTCACGGGGATCACCAGCGGGTTGCCGTCGCAGACCAGGCCGAGCCGGCCCTGGCCGCTGAAGACGCTGTTGAACAGGCCGCCGCCGGCTATGCCCGACCCCTTCACCGTCCTGATCTCGTACGACAACGAGGCGTCGAAACACAGGACGTTGCGGCCGTTGACCGTGAACCGGTCACCGGCCTCCACCTCGACGATGAAACAGTTCTGCGCCTCGTGCGCGAACCAGGCCTCGCCCTGCCCGCGCACCGCCATGAGGGGCAGTCCCTCACCGGTGACCGCACGCTTCAGCATGCCGCCGACGCCCTGCCCCTTGCGCTCGAACCTCAGGTCGCCGCGGTGGGCGACCATCGCGCCCTGCCGGGCGTACATCTCACCGTTCACCGCGTATCTGAGGCACTTGGCGTTCTCGACGGACATCCCCGGCTCGAGGGCCGGCTGGACCACATGCTGACTGGAGAAAAGCTCACCCTTCATGCGGGGCATGGTGTCCCGGACGACAGTGTTCCGCCAAGATCACGCGACGTACCGGTTCGGCCACGGAAGAGCCGCTACGGCTCGACCGCTTTCGCCTTGCCGCAGAACGCCGAGTCCAGGGCGCCCGCCAGCGTGTCGAGCACCTTCCCGTTGTTCGACGTGTTGGCCATCGCCGTGAGGCTGCGCCCGCCGTCCTTCGTGGCGAACGCGTACGTGTAGTACCCCTGCACGGCCCCTGTGTGCCCGTACACCGACACCCCGCAGGACAGGTCCCGCCGCCGCAGCCCCAGTCCGTACGCCGTCGTGCTGTTCACCGGGGTGAACCGCTCCATCTCGGCGAGCCGCGCGGCGGACATCAGCTTTCCCCCGAGCAGCGCGCCGTAGAACGTGTCGAGGTCCCGCGCGCTGGAGATGACCGCCCCCGCGCTCTGTGCCCAGGACACGGTCTGGGCGGTCGCGTCGACCGGCGCGGCGCCCGCCGTGTCCGGTGTCAGGTACCCGCGCGCGTACCGACCCGGGATCGCCGTCCGCGGATGGACGTAGAACGTGTCGCCCAGTCCCAGGGGCCCGATGACGCGGTCCTGGTACTCCGTCGCCACGGACCGGCCCGTGAGCTTCTCGATGAGCAGGCCGGCGACGACGAAGTTGGTGTTGGAGTATGCGTAGGCGGCGCCCGGCGCGTTGGTGCGGGGCTTCTTCAGGGAGAGGGCGACCAGCTGACGGTAGGTGAAGACCTTGTTCCGCACCGCCTCGAAGCCGGAGACGCTGTGGGCGAACATGTCGTTCGTGTAGTCGTACAGTCCGCTGCGGTGGCCGAGCACCTGACGGACCGTGATCCGGTCGTCGGGCAACAGCTTCGGCAGGTACCGGTTGACCGGCGCGTCGAGCGAGAGCCGGTGCTCGTCGGCGAGCTGGAGCAGGACGACGGCCGAGAAGGTCTTGGTGATGCTGCCGACCCGGAACCGGTCCTCCGTGCTGATGGCCCGCGCGCTGCCCCGGTCCGCGACGCCGAGCGTGACCCGGTACGTCCGCCCGTGGTCGTCGATCCGGGCCAGCGCGCCCGGTGCGCCCCGGTCCACCGCCGACCGCAGCACCGCGGCCAGCCCCGCCGTGTCCGGCGCCGGGAGAGTCGCCGGTGCCGGGGTGTCGTGCTCCGCGGCCACGGCCCGCACCGGGACCGCGAGGAGTGACAGCGCGACCGCCCCGAGGACCGCTCCCCGTCCCACCGTTGCTGAGACCATCCGGTTTCCACTCCCATCGGTTCGGTTCCTGATGCGATATCGGTCACATTCCGCCCTGGGAACCTAGGGGATTGAGGCAACGTCTCCCCAGTCGACACACAGTTGGTGGTCCAGTGATCACTCTGTGGCGGCCATTCGTAAAGGATTGCCATAGAAGTTCGCGAAATGGATCATTCCGGCTTTACGTGCACATGACTGATCCGACAGGGTTACCCCCCGGGGGCGCCAGACAAGCCCCTATGGCGCCCAACTGCGCCATTTCACAAGGCGGTTGGTGTCCCCAGCCGCCTTCGAACGAAGGAACCCTGATCAGATTGCGTAGAGCGCACATACGCTCCGTGGCGATCGCCATCGCGGTGACGACGGCTGCCACGGGCCTGGCCGGTACGGCCTTCGCGGGTCCCTCCACGGGGGTGGAGCGGACCGCCGCCTCCGCCGCCTCGAACGCCACGCTGGTGGTGGAGGCGGCGCGCAGCGCGGCCTTCACGCACGCCTCGGCGACCGGCGTCACCAAGGGCGACGAACTGCACGCCCAGGACGTCATGATCGACCCGGAGGGTGCCCGGCACGTCCGCTTCGTCCGGACGCACGGCGACCTGCCGGTGCTCGGTGGCGACCTCATCGTCCACCTCGACCGGGGGCTCGGCTACACGGGCGTGACCCGCGCGGCCGACCACACCGTCGAGCCGGCCGCCAAGGCCAGGCTGACGCCGGCCCAGGCCGCCGCCAAGGCCGCCCAGGCCGCCAAGGGCGAGGCGGGCGGCGCCCAGCTCGTGGTGGACGCCCGGGGCGGCGCCTCCGCGCTCGCCTACCAGGTCACCGTCACCGCCGAGGACAACTCCCACACGGTCGTCGTGGACGCGGTCACCGGCAAGGTCCGCAGCAACACGCCCGTCCGGGACGAGTTCCTGTCGCCGAAGCTGGTCGACACCCTGCGCGAACGCGGCGAGAGCGCCGACCCGGCCACCGGCATCGGCTCCGCCTCCACCGCCTCCGGCCTGCTCGGCTCCGGCGTCTCCGGCGCCACGCACTACCCGTCGGCCGCCAAGGGCACCGGCAAGACGCTCTTCGTGGGCACCGTCGGTCTGACCACCACGCAGACCTCGCGCGGCCACTTCCAGCTCAAGGACCCGAACCGGTACGGCACCGAGACCCGGGACGCCAAGGGCTCGGAGACGGAGAAGTTCAGCGCCGGCGCGAAGTTCACCAACACGACCGACGTGTGGGGCAACGGCAAGACCACCAGCCGGGTGAGCGCCGCCGCCGACGCCCAGTACGGCATCACCAAGACCCTGGACTTCTACAAGGGCACGTTCGGGCGCAAGGGCATCGCCAACAACAGCAAGGCCGCCCAGGCGATGGTCCACTGGGGCAAGAAGGTCGGCAACGCCTTCTGGGACCCGACCTGCAACTGCATGCTGTACGGCGACGGCGACGGCGACATGTTCAAGAAGCCGCTCGTCGTCCTCGACGTCACCGGTCACGAGCTGACCCACGGCGTGGTGGAGGCGACCGCCAACCTCCAGCCGACCATCGTCGACCAGTACGGCAACCAGTACGGCGAGCCCGGCTCGCTGAACGAGTCGCTGGCGGACATCTTCGGCTCGAACGTCGAGTTCTACGCCAAGAACACGAAGGACACGCCGGACTACCTGGTCGGCGAGAAGCTGGGCCTCGCCCAGAAGTTCCTGCGCCGCCTCGACCACCCCTCGCTCGACAAGCTCGAGGGCACCATCGACTACTGGAAGCCGGAGGTGTACGGCACCGAGGTGCACGCCGGTTCGGGTGTCTCCTCGCACGCCTACTACCTCCTCGCCGAGGGCAGCGGCAAGAAGACGATCGGCGGCGTCACCTACAACTCGCCGACGTACCACAGCATCACGGTCAAGGGCATCGGCCGCACCAAGGCGACCGCCATCTACTACCGTGCGCTCACCCGCTACATGGTCTCCGACACCGACTTCCACCAGGCGCGCCTCGCGACGCTGAAGGCGGCCAAGGACCTGTACGGCGCGAACAGCACCGAGTACAAGACGGTGGACAGGTCGTGGTCGGCGGTCAACGTCACCGCCGCCAACACGCCGGCCGCCCGCCACTGACGGACGGCAGCACACCCGGCAGCACCGGATGCCCCGCCCCGCGCGGGGCATCCGTGTTCCCGGCCCCGCGCGGGGCGGCCCGGCGCCGTCAGGGTCCCGGCGGACGCGCGGGCCGGTGCGCGGGGCGCCGGCGGCTCAGCGCAGGGTCCGCGCCCAGTCCGCCGGGACCCGGCCGGCAGGCCCGGGCGCCGGCTGGTCGGCGGGGTGGCCGGCCGGGGGAGCGAGATCTGGCCCGGAGTCGTACAGCTCCTCCGTGGCGAAGTTCCAGAACCAGGCCTCGCCCGGCTCGAAGCTGCGGATCACCGGGTGCCCCGTCTCCCGGTAGTGGGCGGTGGCGTGCCGGCCGGGGGAGTCGTCGCAGCAGCCGATGTGCCCGCACCGCGCGCACCGCCGCAGGTGGAACCACCAGCCGCCGGCCTCCTCGCACTCCACGCAGCCCGTGCCGCTGGGCGGGACCCGGGGGTCGATTCCTTCGGCGTCGTTCACTCCCGCTCCTCCTCGTGCGTCTCGGCGGTCAGGGGCAGCAGCACCTGGAAACGAGTGTCGCCGGGCACCGACTCCACTCGCAGCGTGCCGTGGTGCTTGTTGACGACGATCCGCCAGGAGATGTCCAGGCCGAGCCCGGTGCCCTCGCCGACCGGCTTGGTGGTGAAGAACGGGTCGAAGATCCGGTCCCTGATCTCCGGCGGCACACCGGGCCCGGTGTCCCGGAACTCCACCAGCAGCCGCTCGTGGTCGAGCGCGGTCCGCACGGTCAGTGTGCCCTCCCCGCCGGCGCTGCGGACGGCCGAGACGGCGTTGTCGACGAGGTTGGTCCACACCTGGTTCAGTTCCGCCGGGTAGGCCGGCACCGGCGGGAGCGTGCGGTCGTAATCCTTGACGACCGTGATGCCCGGGCCGGTCTTCCCCGACAGCATCAGCAGCGTGCTGTCGAGGAGTTCGTGGACGTCCACCTCGCGGTACGGCGCCCGGTCCAGCTGCGCGTACTGCTTGGCCGCGTCGACCAGATGCGAGACGCGGGTGGTGGAGTCCTCGATCTCGCTCATCAGCAGCTCGGTCTCGATGGTGTAGTTCAGCCAGCCGACCGCGCCCGGCAGGAGCTCCTCGTCCACGGCCGCCGCGACCTGCTCCAGCCAGTCGACGTCGAGTCCGGCCTGCACGAAGGTGGGTGCCACCTGCCAGCCCTGGTCGAAGCCGTGGTCCGCCAGCCAGTCGGTGAGCTGGTCCTCCCGGTCGGACGCCTCCAGCGGGCCGAGCACCGGCGCCTTCGCCACCCGTTCGGCGGTGCGCTCCTGGATCTCGATCAGGCTCGCCAGCGCCTCACGGGTGAACGGCCCCCCGGCGATCACGCCGAGCTTGTGCCGCATCTTCGCGACCCGTTCCCGCAGGGCCGACGTGGCCCGGACGGCCGCTGCCGCCGGGTTGTTCAGCTCGTGCGTGAGCCCGGCCGACAACGAGCCGAGGGCGAGCAGCCGTTCCCGCTGCCCGATCATGGCCTGCGTGTTCTTCGAGCCGAAGAAAAGTCCCTCCAGCAGGTGCACGGCCATCGGGAACCACTCACGCATCACGTCCGCGAACAGGTCCGCCGGCAGCACGAAGAACCGGGTCGGTTCCGTCACCCGCATCGAGTTGTTGTAGACCTGCGGCACCCGGTCGCCGAGGTAGGCCTGCATCGCGCCCGCGTACACCCCGGGCTGGGAGGTCCGGGAGACCTCCACGTCGTCACCGCCGACCCGGCGGGACAGCACGACCGTGCCCCGCACCATCACGAAGAAGCAGGTGGCGGGGTCGCCCTCGGTGTACACGGGGCCGGGCTGGAACAGCTCCACCCGCCCCGCGCCGCACAGCCGGCCCAGCTGCTGCGGGCTCAGCTTCTCGAAGAGGAACAGCGAGCCGATCTCTCCCGGGCTGCACGGCATGACCTGCCCGCTCATGACTGCTCCAGATACCGGTGGACGAGCATCACGGCCATGGCTCCCTCTCCGACGGCGGACGCGACCCGCTTGGCGGACTCGGCGCGGGCGTCGCCCGCCACGAACACGCCGGGAACGCTGGTCTCCAGGTGGTACGGCGGCCGGTCCAGCTCCCAGCCGGCCGGCGGGCGCCCGTCCGCGGTCAGGTCGGGACCGGCCAGGATGAAGCCGCGCCCGTCGCGCAGCACCGCCTCGCCCAGCCAGTCGGTCAGCGGGGCGGCGCCGATGAACACGAACATCCACTGCGCGTCGACCTGTTCGGTCTCCCCGGTCACCGTGTCACGCAGCGTCAGCCGCTCCAGGCGGCCGGAGCCGTGCGCCTCGTCGACGACCGTGTGGCAGCGCACCGAGATGTTCGGGGCCTCGCCGATCTGCTGGATCAGGTAGTACGACATGGACGCCGACAGGTCCGTGCCGCGTACCAGCAGCGTCACCGACTTGGCGCCCCGGGACAGGTACATCGCCGCCTGCCCCGCCGAGTTGGCGCCGCCGACGATGTACACGTCCTCGCCCTGGCAGGAGGCCGCCTCGGTCAGCGCCGAGCCGTAGAACACCCCGCAGCCGGTGAGGTCGGCGCAGCCCGCGGCGTCCAGCTGCCGGTACTGCACCCCGGTCGCCAGGATCACGCTGTGCGCGGCGATCGCCGAGCCGTCCGCGAACCGGATGACCCGCGCGGCACCGCAGGCCTCCAGCCCGGTCACCTCGCGCGCGGTCAGGATCTCGGCACCGAACTTGGCCGCCTGCCGCCGCGCCCGGTCGGTGAGCTGGGCACCGGAGACGCCGTCGGGGAAGCCGAGGTAGTTCTCGATGCGGGAGCTCTGCCCGGCCTGCCCGCCGGTCGCCGACCGCTCCACCAGCACGGTCCGCAGACCCTCCGACGCCCCGTACACGGCGGCGCCGAGCCCGGCCGGTCCGCCGCCGATCACGACGAGGTCGTAGAACTCGGCCGTCGGCGTCGTCGCCAGGCCCACCCGGGCCGCCAGCTCGGGCGCCTCCGGCTCGACCAGGGCGCTGCCGTCCGCGGTGATCACCAGCGGGAGCCGCTGCCCGTCCTGCCCGGCCGCCGCCAGCAGCCGCCGCCCCTCCGGTTCCTCCACCGAGTACCAGCGGTAGGGCACCTGGTTGCGGGCCAGGAACTCGCGCACGTCCGAGGACCGGGCCGACCAGCGGTGGCCCACGATCTTCGTGCTGGGCACCGGCCGGTAGGCGCGGGTGCGCCAGGCCTCCAGCAGGTCGTCCAGGACCGGGTAGAGCTTCTCCTCCGGCGGGTCCCACGGTTTGAGCAGGTAGTGGTCCAGGTCGACCACGTTGATGGCGTCGATCGCCGCGTCGGTGTCGGCGTACGCGGTCAGCAGCACCCGGCGCGCGCCCGGATACACGTCGAGCGCCTGTTCCAGGAACTCGATGCCGTTCATCTGCGGCATCCGGTAGTCGGCCAGGATCACGGCCACCAGGTCGCCGCGCAGCTTCAGCTCGCGCAGCGCCTCCAGCGCGGACTCCCCGGACTCCGCGCGGACGATCCGGTACGACGCGCCGTAGCGCCGCCTGAGATCGCGGGCGACGGCGCGGGAGACCCCCGGGTCGTCGTCCACGGTCAGGATGACGGTCCGCGCTGCTTCGGCGGCCTGTGCCATACGTCTCCCACCCCGGGTATCGGATCCCACGGGCCGGTGTCGTCGGGACCACCGCACCGGTTCGCAGCCATCGTATGTTCGATCGCCGGGGTTCGCTCACGTGTACGGAGGAGAGTGATCAGCGCGCGCTCCGCCCCGGTGGGACGCGGACGGCTCGGCCAGGGGATCGGCGTTGCCGTGCGCACCCGTGCCCGATAGTGGGCACCAGCACCAGAAGGACCGGCGACGAGGAGGCCCAGGGATGACACGCCCGATCACGGCAGGGGTGGACGGTACGGAGGAGAGTCTGGCCGCGCTGGACTGGGCGGCCCGGGAGGCCGTACGCCGAGGGCTGCCGCTGCGCGTGGTCCACGCGTGGCGTTATGCCGAGACGCTCGCCGCCGCCGACCGCGACACCCAGCACGACTGGGTCTCCCAGGGCGTGTCGGAGGCCGTGCGCGCCGTCTCCGCGCGGCACCCGCGGCTGACGGTGACCGTCGACGTGGTGGAGAGCGGGGCCGCGGAGGCGCTGGCCGGCGCGGCGGCCGACGCCGAGATGCTCGTGCTCGGCTCGCGCGGGCACGGACCCGTGGTCGGCTTCCTGCTCGGCTCGGTCGGCCAGCAGGTCATCGCGGAGGCGGCCCGCCCCGTGGTACTGGTGCGCGCGACGGACGAGGCCGCGGCCGAGGCGGCCGGGCGGGACGTCGTGGTCGGCCAGCAGGGCGGCCCCGAGGACAGTGCGGCGGCGCTGCGGTTCGCCTTCGAGACGGCGGCGGCCCGCGGCGCGGCCGTCCGGGCCGTCCGGGCGTGGACCCTGCCGCCGGTGTTCGCCTACAGCCCCGGCTCGCTGAGGCTGCTCGACGACGCGGGCGGCCTCGAACCGTACGAGCGGCAGTCGCTGGCCGCGGCCCTCCAGCCGTGGCGGGAGCGGTTCCCCGAGGTGCCCGTGGCGGAGCACATCGAGATGGGCAGCGCGGGCCAGGTGCTGCTGTCGCTTGCCGGACGGGCCCAGCTGGTGGTCGTCGGGCGCCGGGCGCACCGCACGGCCGTCGGCGCCCGGATCGGCTCGGTCACGCACGGCGTGCTGCACCACGCGGACTGCCCGGTGGCCGTGGTCCCGCACCCCTGAGCTACTCGGGGCCCGTCGGCTCCAGCGTTGTCCGGGCCTTGGGCAGCACCCGGTCGATGTAGTCCGTGACCGCGGTGCCGAGGCCTATGTCGTGCTGGGCGCGCTCGGACAGGTACCAGCGGTGTTCGAGGAGCTCGTGGTAGATCTCCGCCGGGTCCATGGAGCCGCGCAGCTCCGGCGGCACCGCCCGCACGGTGGGCCGGAACACGTCCCGCACCCAGCGGTGGGCCAGCACCTCCGGGCGGGCGGCGAGGGGATCGGCCGGGGCGTAGTCGTCCTGGGTGGCCATCCAGCTCTCCAGGTCGTTCAGCAGCCGCCGCGCCTGGTTCTCCTCGGCGTCCAGCCCCGTCAGCCGGAGCAGCTGCCGCTGGTGGTGACCGGCGTCGACGACCTTCGGCACGAAGGTGACGGTGTCGCCGCTGGAGGAGTGCTCGATCTGCATCTCCGCCACGTCGAACCCGAGTTCGTTCAGGCGGCGGATACGGCGTTCGATGTAGTGGTACTTGCCCGCCGGGTACACCGAGGTGCGGGTCAGCTCCTGCCACAGCCCCTGGTAGCGGGTGCAGATCTCGTGGCCGAAGTCGACCGGGTCGACGGAGGGGTGCAGCGCGCCGGACGCCTCCAGGTCGAGCAGCTCGCCGCTGATGTTCACCCGGGCCAGGTCGAGGTCGTACTCCCGCTGTCCCGGACTGAGCCGGGGGTGCAGGTCACCGGTCTCGGCGTCGACCAGATAGGCCGCGTAGGCCCCGGCGTCCCGCCGGAACAGGGTGTTGGACAGCGAGCAGTCGCCCCAGGCGAACCCGGCGAGATGCAGCCGCACCAGCAGCACGGCGAGGGCGTCCATCAGCCGGTGCATGGTCGCCGGGCGCATGGTCGTCTCGAACATCGACCGGTACGGCAGCGAGCCGCGCAGATGCCGGGTGACCAGCACGGGCTCCAGCGGCGTGCCGGTGCGGCCGGTGCGCCCGGTGACCACGGCCAGCGGGTCGACGGCGGGGATGCCGAGCCGGTCCAGGTCGCGCAGCAGCTCGTACTCGCGCAGCGCGGGCCGTTCGGCCAGTTCCTTGACGGCGATCACCTCGTCGCCGGCGCGTGCGTACCGCACGACGTGCCGGGAGATGCCGCGGGGGAGCGGCACGAGGTACTCCTCGGGCCACTCCTCCAGCGGCGTGTCCCAGGGCAGGGCGAGCAGGAGGGCGGGGTGCTCCGGGTTCGTGGCGTTGATCTGCAAGGCCATGGCACGAACCTTACGGCCCCGTACGCCTGTTCCCCGAGGCGCGTGCCCCGGCCTGTTCGGCGGCGGCCCGCACCGAGCCGCGGTGGAGGGGCCCGTGCCCGGGCAGCAGCGCGTCGCCGTCGAGCGCGGCGATCAGTTCCAGGGAGGCCACCGCCCGCGCGCGCTCGTGGTGGAAGAAGTCCGGCAGCAGCTGCGGCCCCTTGATCCGCGAGGTGGCGTGCCCGCTGACCAGGGCGTCCCCGGAGATCACGATGCCCGCTCCGGGCAGGTGGTAGACGCAGTGGCCGTCCGTGTGTCCGGGGGTGTGCACCGGGACCGGCCGGCCCGGCAGGTCGAGCGGGCCCTCGGCCGGGAACGGCTCGGGCGCGGTGACAGGGTGGTGCTCCGTGCCGCCCGCACGGACGACGTGCGCCGCCCAGGGCAGGACGCCGGGCCGCCAGGCGTTGCGGACCACGTCGGCGATGGTGGCCTGTTGCAGGAAGTCCCGCCGGGCGTGCGGGACCTCGGCGGGGTGCAGCCGGACCGGCGTGCCGTAGGTGGTGCGCAGGTGCTCGGCCGAACCCAGGTGGTCGTTGTGGGCGTGCGTGATGAGGACGGCCGCGACCGCCTCCGGTGAACTGCCCACCCGCGCGAGGGACTCCAGCAGTCCCTGCCGGTCTCCCGGGTACCCGGTGTCGACCAGTGTGACGGCGTCGCCGTCCTTGAGGATGACCCAGTTGGTGTGGTGGCCGTGCACCAGGTAGGTGCCCTCGGCGACTTGGTGCACGTCTGCCCGCATGTTCTCCCCGAACCTCGAGCGGCGGTCGTCGTGGACAGCCAACCAGACGGGGTGCCGCCCCGCACGGAGACCCGGCGGGCGGGAGCCGGTTCCGGACGTCAGCGGACGCCGTGCGGCCGGAACTGGATGCTGACGCGTGGCCCCGCGGCCCGGGTGGTCTTGGGCACACAGTGCTCCCAGGTGCGCTGGCAGGAGCCGCCCATCACGATGAGGTCGCCGTGGCCGAGGGGCCGCCGCAGCGTGCCGCCGCCTCCGCCGGCGGGGCGCAGCAGCAGGTCCCGGGGCGCGCCGACGGAGAGGATCGCCACCATGGTGTCCTGGCGGGCACCGCGCCCGATCCGGTCCCCGTGCCAGGCCACGCTGTCCCGGCCGTCGCGGTAGAAGCAGAGCCCGGCGGTGGTGAAGGGCTCACCCAGCTCCTGGGCGTAGTGCCGGGACAGGGCGGCGCGGGCCTCGTCCAGGACCGGGTGGGGAAGCGGGTCCGCCGCCCCGTAGAAGGCCAGCAGGCGGGGCACGGCCACCACATGGTCGTACATCGCCCGGCGCTCCGCCCGCCACGGCACGTCCGCCGCCAGCCGCTCGAAGAGGGCGTCGGCCCCGCTCAGCCAGCCGGGCAGGACGTCGATCCAGGCGCCGGAGCCCAGATCGGTCCGGCGCAGGCCGCCGAGCGGGCCGAGCCGCAGCTCGTCGGTCTGGTCGAACAGGGAGCCCTGGAGGTGCGTGGCCATGCGTCCAGCGTACTCCGAAATCGAAAATACGTTCCTATCGATTTCACCCGGCCCGGCGGTGGCCGCCCCCGTACGCCTTTCGATACATCGATGCATCCGATACATTCGCGTATCGAACGGAGGTCCGCTGCCGATGGAGAACGACACACCCGGACGCGTCACCCGGCGCCGGGTCCGCACCCGCGCCCGGCTGCTCGACGCCGCGTTCGAGGTGTTCGCGGCCAAGGGCTTCGGGCGGGTCTCCATCGAGGAGGTCTGCGAGGCGGCCGGGTACAGCCGGGGTGCCTTCTACTCGAACTTCGCCACCCTCGACGAGCTGTTCTTCGCCCTCTACCGGCAACGCGCCGACCTCATCGCCTCCCAGGTGGCCGACGCGCTGGCCCAGGACGGGCCCGACCTGGACGTGCCCGCCTCCGTGGACCGGGTCACCGAGGTGCTGCTGCTCGACGTGGACTGGCTGCTGGTCAAGACCGACTTCCTGGTGCACGCGGCCCGGGACCCGGCGGTCGCCCGGACCCTCCTCGACCACCGCACCCGGCTCCGGCGGGCCGTCGCCGACCGGCTCCTGCGGGCCCGGGGCCACACCGAACTCCCCGCCGTACTGGGCGACGTGGACGGCGCCGCGCACGCCGTGGTCGCCGCGTACGACGGGGTCACCACCCAGCTGCTGCTGGACCGGGACGCCGAGGCCGCCCGGGCCTGGCTCAAGCAACTCCTCACCGCGCTGCTCACGGACGGCAGCAGCATCCCCGCTTGACCACCGGCACGGCCGGCTGCGAGCACCGTCAGGAAGGACACAGTCGTCATGGACGCGGACGTCATCGTCGTCGGAGCGGGCCTCGCCGGCCTGGTCGCGGCACACGAACTCACCAGCCGGGGCCGCCGGGTGGCCCTGGTCGACCAGGAGAACGCCGCCAACCTCGGCGGCCAGGCGTTCTGGTCCTTCGGCGGGCTCTTCCTCGTCGACTCGCCCGAGCAGCGCCGGCTCGGCATCAAGGACAGCTTCGACCTGGCCTGGAACGACTGGCGCGGCAGCGCGCGGTTCGACCGGCTCGAGGACGAGGACAGCTGGGCGGTGCGCTGGGCCCGCGCCTACGTCGAGTTCGCGGCCGGCGAGAAGCGGTCCTGGCTCCAGGGGCACGGCATCGAGCTGCTGCCCACGGTCGGCTGGGCCGAGCGCGGCGACCTGCGGGCGGACGGGCACGGCAACTCCGTACCGCGCTTCCACATCGCCTGGGGCACCGGGACCGGTGTGGTCGAGCCCTTCGTGCGTCACGCCCGGCAGGCCGCCCGGGACGGGCTGCTGACCTTCCACCACCGCCACCGGGTGGACGAACTGGTCATCGAGGACGGCACGGCAAGCGGGGTGCGGGGCACCGTCCTGACCCCCGACGACTCCCCGCGCGGTGCCCCCTCCGGCCGCGACCGGGCCGGTGACTTCGAACTGACCGCCCAGGCCGTCGTCGTCACCACCGGCGGCATCGGCGCCAACCACGACATCATCCGCCGGTACTGGCCCGAGCGGCTCGGCACACCCCCCGCCGAGATGGTCACCGGAGTCCCGGCCTACGTCGACGGCCGCATGCTCGACATCAGCGCCGAGGCCGGTGTACGGCTCGTGAACCGCGACCGCATGTGGCACTACACCGAGGGCCTGGAGAACTGGGACCCGGTCTGGCCCGGCCACGGCATCCGCATTCTGCCCGGCCCCTCCTCCGTCTGGCTGGACGCCCTCGGCCGCCGGCTGCCCGACCCCTGCCTGCCCGGCTACGACACCCTCGGCACCCTCCGGCACCTGCGCACCACCGAGGACATCGCCGGGTACGACCACTCCTGGTTCATCCTCACCCGGAAGATCATCGAGAAGGAGTTCGCGCTCTCCGGGTCCGAGCAGAACCCCGACATCACCGCCAAGGACCGCAAGGCCGTCCTGCGCGACCGGCTGCTCGGCAAGGGCGCCCCCGGACCGGTGCGCGCCTTCCTCGACCACGGTGCCGACTTCGTCACCGCCGGGAACCTGGAGCAGCTGGTCGCCCGGATGAACGCGCTCACCGGCAGGGACCTGCTGGACGCGGCCGAGGTGCGCCGCCAGATCGAGGCCCGCGACCTGCAGATCTCCAACCCCTACAGCAAGGACGCCCAGATCCAGGGCATCCGCAACGCCCGCCGCTACATCGGCGACCGGCTCGGCCGGGTCGCCGCCCCGCACCGCATCCTCGACCCGGCCGCGGGCCCCCTCGTCGGGGTCCGGCTGCACGTGCTGACCCGTAAGACCCTCGGCGGTATCCAGACCGACCTCGACTCCCGCGCCCTCGGCACCGACGGCACGCCGATCGAGGGCCTGTACGCGGCGGGCGAGGTGGCCGGGTTCGGCGGGGGCGGCGTGCACGGCTACAACGCCCTGGAGGGCACCTTCCTCGGCGGCTGCCTGTTCTCGGGCCGGGCGGCGGGCCGGCACGCCGCCCGGCTCACGGCCTGAACGTCAGCTCCGCAACAGGTCCAGTAGGACGTGGGCGTGACTCGTGTCGGGTGCCTTCGACGCCGTCAGCAGCGTCACAGGTCCCCCACGGGCCGACTCCCGGAGGCCGTCGAGCAGCTCGGCGGCCTCCGGCGCGGCCAGTTCCGCCTCGTACCGCCGGCGGAACTCCTCGTACCCGCCCTCGCCGGCGTGGTACCAGCGGCGCAGCTCGGTGGACGGGGTGAGCGCCTTGGGCCACTCGTCGACGTGCGCCGCGTCCTTGGCGAGGCCGCGCGGCCACAGCCGGTCGACCAGGACGCGCAGGCCGTCGTCCGGCTCGGGCGGTTCGTAGATCCGGCGCAGGCGCACGCTCACGCTGGGCCCCCTCTCGGGTCGCGGACGGTCCCGCGAGCGTACTGCGGCGCGCCCCGCCCACCACGCGGCGACGCGACCCGACCTGGCCGGAGGCCTCACCCGGGGCACCGGCACGACTTGACCGGAACAAGGGGGAGACCGGGGCCCGGCCCGGCCTAGTCTGGCGGCAAGTCGATCACCGGCCACCCCGGAGGAACGCACGTGACGCCACCGCGCACCCAGACCGCCCGACGCCGTACCGCCGCCCTCGCCACCGTCCCCGTCGCCGTCGCGGCCCTGATCGGCGCCGCCGGACCCGCCGCGCCGGGCACGACCGGCGCGTCCGGCGCGGGCGACCCCTACTTCCCGCTCAGCGGCAACGGCGGCTACCACGTCCGCCACTACGGCCTGACACTCCGTTACGACACCGCCTCGCGCCGCCTGGACGCCACCGCCGTCCTCACCGCCCGCGCCACCCAGCGGCTCACCCGCTTCGACCTCGACCTGAAGGGTCTGAAGGTCACCTCCGTCACCGTCGGCCGCACCACGGCGGCGTTCCGGCGCGACGGCCAGGAACTCGTCGTCACCCCGCGCCACACCCTGCGCCCGGGCCGGGAGTTCCGCGTCACGGTCACCTACCACGGCACCCCCGAGCCGGTCACCGACCCCGACGGCTCGGCCGACGGCTGGATCCCCACCGACGACGGCGCGTTCGTCGCGGGGGAGCCGCAGGGCGCGATGACCTGGTTCCCGGCCGACAACCACCCCGAGGACAAGTCGTCGTACGACTTCACGATCACCGTGCCGCAGGGGCGCACCGCCGTCGCCAACGGCGTCCTGCTCGGGCAGCACACCGCCCACGGCAGAACCACCTTCCGCTGGCGCGAGACCCGGCCCATGGCCGCCTACCTGGCCACCGCCACCATCGGGAAGTTCCAGGTCGAGCGGTACACCACCCGCGACGGCATCCAGGTGTACAACGCCGTCGACGCGCGCGAGGCGCGGGCCGCCGCACCCGTCCTGCGCAAACTCCCCTCCGTACTGGAGTGGGAGAGCAAGCTGTTCGGGCCCTACCCCTTCCGGGCCGCGGGCTCGATCGTGGACCACGCCCCGGACGTCGGCTACGCCCTGGAGACCCAGACCCGGCCCGTCTACGACTCCGCACCCGACCTCGCCACCCTCGTCCACGAGAACGCCCACCAGTGGTTCGGCGACTCGGTCTCCCTGACCGCCTGGAAGGACATCTGGCTCAACGAAGGCTTCGCCACCTACGCCGAGTGGCTCTACGCCGAGCAGCACGGCGGCCGAAGCGCCCAGCAGGCCTTCGACGCCCTCTACGCCCGCCCCGCGGGCGACGGGCTGTGGGCCTACCCGCCCGGCGACCCCGGCAGTGGCGCCCGCATCTTCGGCACGCCCGTCTACGCCCGCGGCGCCATGGCGTTGCACGAGCTGCGCCGGACCGTCGGCGCCCGGGACTTCCTCCGCGTCCTGCGCGCCTGGGCGACCGGGCACCGCGGAGGGCACGGGACGACGGCACAGTTCGTGAGGCTTGCCGAGCGGACCTCGGGGAAGCAGCTGAAAGGACTGTTCCACACCTGGCTGTACGCGCCGGGCAAACCGAACAGGCCCTGAAACCTGACCAGTTCCACACAACCGGCGAGCAAGATCGACCCATGATCCGACGCAGAACCGCCGTCGCCGCCCTCGCCTCCCCGCTGCTGCTCACCGGCTGCGGCGGCGGAGCCGAGGCGACCGAGCGCCGGGCGCCGTCCCGCCGTCCGGCGCCGGCGCCCGCCCACCCCACGCCCACGCGGCCGGCCCCACGGGGCATACCCGGGCTCGGCCCCGCACGGACCGCGGAGATACCCGCGCACTGCACGCAGGCCGTCGTCGTCACCGGGCGCGGCGGCGACTCCCCGCACTGCACCGTCGTCCTGCACCAGCGCACCCCCGACGGATGGCAGGCGGGCCCCGCCTGGCCCGCCCACAACGCGCTGCACGGCTGGAGCGGCCACCACACGTCCGGCGACCTGCGCTCCCCGCTCGGCGTCTACACCCTCTCCGACGCCGGCGGCCGGCTCCCGGACCCGGGCAGCAGACTCCCGTACCACCACTCCGGCGGATTCCGCTCGCCCGGCACCGGCTTTCGCAGGGAGCCCCTCGAGGGCTCCTTCGACTACGTCATCGCCATCGACTACAACCGCAGGCGCGGCACATCACCCCTGGACTGGACCCGGCCCCTCGGCGCGGAACGCGGCGGCGGGGTCTGGCTGCACGTCGACCACGGCGGCCCCACCCACGGCTGCGTCAGCATCGCCAAGGCCCACATGAAGACGCTGCTGCGCACCCTCGACCCGCACCGGCATCCGGTCGTCGCCATGGGGTACGCCGACTGGCTCGCCCACTGAGCGGCCTAGGATCCGAACTCGTGTGCGCACATGTGCTGGTCGCCGAGGACGACGAGAAACAGGCCGAACTCATCCGCCGTTCCCTGCTGGCCGAGGGCCACACCGCCACGGTGGTGCACGACGGCGCGACGGCGCTCGACGCGGCCCGCCGGCTGCGGCCCGACCTCCTCGTCCTCGACTTGATGCTGCCGGTCGTCGACGGCTTCGGCGTCTGCCGGGCGCTGCGCGACGACGCCGGCCCGGACATCCCCGTGGTGATGCTCACCGCCCGCTCCGCCGAGGACGACGTGCTGCTCGGCCTCGATCTCGGCGCCGACGACTACATGACCAAGCCGTACAGCCCGCGCGAGCTGATGGCCCGTATCCGTACGGTCCTCAGACGCGGCGGGCGGGGCGCCGGCGCCCGGGGCGAGGATCCCGTCGTGAGGGCCGCCGGCATCAGCGTCGACCCGGTGCGGCACGAGGTGCGGTGCGACGGTGCGCCGGTGGAGTGCACGCCGGCCGAGTTCCAGATCCTGCTGGCCATGGCCGGCGAGCCGGAGCGGGTGTTCACCCGCCGCCAGCTGCTGCACCGCACCCGCGGCTTCGACCGGGCGTCCACCGAGAGGGCCGTCGACGTGCACATCATGAACCTCCGCCGCAAGATCGAGGCCGACCCACGCCACCCGGCCCGCCTGCTGACCGTGTTCGGCGTCGGCTACAAACTCACCGGCGCACGTACGTGAGGCCGTTGTGGGGCGGGGGGTGTCCGTGACGCGCCGTATCCCGCTGCGCAAGCGGCTACTGGTGCGGCTGCTGTTCGGCTCCGCGCTGATCGCCGTCTGCTCGGTGGCCGCCACCGCCTGGCTCGCCGTGACCACCACCACGAGCGCGCTGAAGGAGGAGCAGGGCCAGGACCTGGCCGCCGACAACCGCATCCTCGCCCGGCTCAGCGGTTACGCCGCCACCCACCCGGACTGGGCGGGCGTCCGGCACACCGTCCACGAACTGGCCGCGCGGACCGGACGCCGGATCGCGCTCACCACCGCCGACCGTACCCTCGTCACGGACTCCGCGCCCCGCGGCACCCCGCTGCCGCCCCGGCCCGCCGCCACCGTCGACCCGCTGCGCACCGACACCTACACCGAGTCCGGCGCCCAGCTCAGCGGCATCGACCCGCGCGTGGTGGGCCCGTACCGGCTCCCGGCCGCGGAGCGGACGAAGCTGGAGGCGCTGGCCGCCGTACGCGAGCGGTGCTACGAGCGCTACGGCCTCAGGGCCACGGTCACCCACACGACGAGCGGGCGGCCGGTGGTCACCACCGAGGACGGCACCGACCCTGCCGGGTACGACGCGACGGTGTGCGAGGACGGCCGGCTCAACACCCCCACGCCCACGGAACAACGGGCCCTGGACAGGCTGTCGGACCTCGTCCGGCCCTGTCTGCGCCGGGCGGGCCCGGCACTCGGCGACCGGCCCTTCCTCATCTTCGATCCCGGCGGCAAGGACCCGTTCGGCGGCCGCCACCTCCTCGCCAAGTACGGCGCGCCGGACAAGGGCGCCGCCGCGCGGGCCCAGCGCTGCGTCCTGGCCGCACGCCGCACCCAGCTGGAGCCCTACGCCGCCCCGGCGGCCGAGCTGTTCCTCGGCATCGGCGACCAGAACCCGGCCCGCTTCGACATGTCACCGGCCAACAAGGCCAAGGTGGTGGGCGTGGCCGGGCTGGTCCTGGCCGTCACCGTCGCCGTGACCGCCGTCGTCGCCGTGCGTCTGGTACGGCCCCTGCGCGCGCTGACCCAGGCCGCGCAGCAGCCGCCCGAGCTGCACGTGCGCGTGCCGGTGACCACGCGGGACGAGACCGGCATCCTCGCCGAGGCGTTCAACGGCCTGACGGAGCGCCGCGAGCGGCTGGAGGCCCAGCGCAGGGCCATGGTCAGCGACATCGCCCACGAGCTGCGCAGCCCGCTCACCAACATCCGCGGCTGGCTGGAGGTCGTACGCGACGGTGTCGTGGACCCCGACCCGGCGCTCCTCGACTCCCTGCACGAGGAGGCGCTCGTCCTCCAGCGGATCATCGACGACCTCCAGGACCTCGCCGCCGCCGACGCCGGCACCCTGCGCCTGCACCGCGAGCCGTTGCGGGCCGGTGACCTGATCGACCAGGTCGCCGCCGCGCACCGGCTCGCCGCCGGTGCCGCCGGAGTCGCGCTGCGCACCGACGCCGGTGGCACGGCCTGGCTGGACGCCGACCCGGTACGGATGCGGCAGGCGCTCGGGAACCTGGTCTCCAACGCGCTGCGGCACACCCCCGCCGGCGGCACCGTCACGCTGGCCGCCCGCCGTGACGGCGACGACGTCGTCCTCACCGTCACCGACACCGGCCGGGGCATCCCGCCCGAGGACCTGCCACGCGTCTTCGACCGGTTCTGGCGCGCGGAGAGGTCCCGCAGCCGCCGCACCGGCGGCAGCGGCCTCGGCCTGCCGATCGTCCGCCACCTGGTCGCCGCGCACGGCGGCACGGCCGAGGCCGCGAGCGAGCCCGGCGCGGGCGCGGTGTTCACCCTGCGGCTTCCCGGCGCGCCGCCGCCCGGCGACGCTGCCTGAGAGCCGGACACCCCCGGGCCGGTTCCCGGCGCGCGCCGGGGGTACTCCGGTCGCGCACCGCGCAGCCGAGGGAGGTCATGCCATGAGCACAGCGGACGACCTGCCGGTCGTGTCCACGCTCGCCGAGGTGGCCCGCCTGGTGGAACGACACCGGGGCCTGTACGTGCGCTGGTCCAGGGGGCCCGCCACCGACCTCGACCGCGTCTCCAGCACCGACGAGCTGACCGGCGTCCCCATGCCCGGACTGTCCGCCAACCCGCTCGACGTCGAGGCGTGGTGGGAGGAACGGTCCCGGGAGCTGTGGGTGGCGCGCCGCCTGTACGACTACGCGCACCTGCCGCACGAGAAGGGCCCCGGCGTCCGTCCGTGGGTCCTTACGGGCCGGGAGACGGGCCGGGGCCCTGACAACGAACCGCTCGTGGCCGATGTCGAGCCGCTGTGCTGGATCGCGGGTGGCGTGATCGACGCGGCGAAGGCCGAGGTGGCCGGGCAGGAGCGGGAGTGGGGCACCCTGCGCCGCGGGGGCCGCTGACCTGGCCGCGGGGGCCGCTGGGCCCCCGCCGTCGCTGCCGGTCACCCCGAGCGGGGCCGGGAGCGGGCGCGGCGGCGCAGCGCCCGGCGTTCCAGCTCCGTCGTGCCACCCCAGACGCCGATGCTCTGGTCCGTGTCCAGTGCCCATTCGAGGCACTGCTGCCGGACCGGGCAGTGCCCGCACACCGCCTTGGCCTGCTGGGTCTGCACCTGCGCCGGACCGGTGGTGCCGATCGGGAAGAACAGGTCGGGGTCCTCTTGACGGCACGCGGCATGGTCGCGCCAGTTGTCCATCGGAATCTCCTGGATCGGGTCGAAGTCGTCCGTGCCTGTCGAAAGTGTGCTGGGGTCCGGGTGACCGGTCGCGACGCCGTGAAACGGGACAACCTGAGGAGATCGGGCGGCAACTGCGTGTCGGTCGCCCCGGGCGGCACGCGGGGAGGCGCCGAGCGGTGCGCGCTCAACTGACCGGGCGGCGCGGGGCGGCGGCCCGCCGGCAGCCCGACCGGGCGGTGGGGAAGGGGAGTTGGGGCCGGGTGACAGGCGGTCGGTCGTCCGCCCCCCACCGTCGGCCCGCGTCCGCTGCTCCTCGGGCCCGCGCCGGCCCGGCAGATGACCGACCGCCGGTTCCCCGGTGCCTCGGCGTCCCGGTGTCCCGGCGTCGCCGGTGTCTCAGCGGCGCAGCGCCTCGGCCGCGGACGCCGAGACCGCGTCGGCCAGGGCGGCCAGCGCCGGCGAGTCGAGTTTCCACTGCTGCCAGTACAGGGCGAGGTCCATCCACTCACCGGGGGCGAGCACGACCAGCCGCCCCCGCTCCAGCAGCGGGCCGGCCTGCGCCTCCGGGACCATGCCCCAGCCGAGCCCCGCGGCGACCGCGTCCAGGAACCCCTCGGAGGTCGGCACGAGGTGCCGGTGGGGACCGGCGGACCCGCGGCCCAGCCGGCGCACGAAGCCGTCCTGGAAGTCGTCCTTGCGGTCGAAGACCACGACGGGCGCCCGGGGCAGCGCCTCGGCCGGAGGCCGCCCGGCCAGGTGGGTGTCGGCGAACGCGGGGGCGGCCACGGGCAGATAGCGCATCCGGCCGAGCGGCCGGACCGTGCAGCCGGGCACCGGGTCGGGGGACGAGGTCACCGCCGCCATCACCAGCCCCTCGCGGAGCAGCGCCGCCGTGTGGTCCTCGTCCTCCCGGTGCAGTTCGTAGCAGAGGCCCGCGACCCGGGAGAGTGCCGGCAGGAACCAGGTCGCCAGCGAGTCGGCGTTCACGGCGACCGACACCCGTGTCGGCTCGCCGGTACCGTTCAGCCCCAGCTCGCCCCAGGCGTCCCGCTCCAGCCGGGCGAGCTGCCGGGCGAACCGCACCAGCACCGCGCCGGACTCCGTGGGCCGCACCGGCCTGGTGCGCTGGAGCAGCACCCGGCCGGTGCGCTGTTCCAGCGCCTTGACCCGCTGGCTGACCGCCGACGGCGTCACGTGCAGCGCGGCGGCGGCCGCGTCGAACGTGCCCTCGTCCACCACGGCCAGCAGGGTGCGTACCTGCTCCAGAGGCAGCTCGCTCATCATGGCAGCTAAGGGTACGTAAGAATCCTTAGCTGTACTTGTGGCCGGGCCTTGCCTAGCGTCGACGGCATGAACCACGCCCTGACCGCCGCGGCCGCCGGATTCGGCACCGGCCTCTCCCTGCTCGTCGCCATCGGTGCCCAGAACGCCTTCGTCCTGCGCCAGGGAGTGCGCCGCGACGCCGTCCTCACCGTGGTCGGCATCTGCGCCCTGTCGGACGCGCTGCTCATCGCACTCGGGGTCGGCGGGGTCGGCACGGTCGTGACGGCCTGGCCGGGCGCCCTGCGGGCGGTGGGCATCGTGGGTGGTGTCTTCCTGCTCTGCTACGGCGCCCTGGCCACCCGCCGGGTGCTCAGGGCGGGGGCCGGGCTGCGGGCGGAGGGCGAGGCGGCCGGCTCGCGGCGCCGGGCGGTGCTCACCTGCCTGGCGATGACCTGGCTGAACCCGCACGTCTACCTGGACACCGTGTTCCTGGTCGGTTCCCTCGCCGCCGGCCACGGCCCGCTGCGCTGGACGTTCGGACTCGGTGCCGCACTCGCCAGCGTGTGCTGGTTCACCGTCCTCGGCTTCGGGGCCCGGCTGCTCGGCCGGGTCCTCGCCCGGCCGGGCGCCTGGCGGGTGCTGGACGGCCTGGTCGCCGCCACCATGCTGATCCTGGGCGTGACTCTGATCGCCGGCTCCTGAGACGAATTCGTTCGTCGTGCACAGGAGTCCCTGGAATAGTCAGGCTCCCGAAGCGAAAAAGATGTAACGAGCAACCAGGACACCCGTGGACACGAGCGAGAGCAGCGCCGGAACCGACCCCGCCGGGCCGGTGACACAGACCCCGCCCCGGCCCGGCTGGCGCCGCTGGGCGATGGACACCCGCCCCCTGCGGATCCCCGCCTACCGGCGCCTGTGGTCGTCGACCATCGTCACCGCCGTCGGCAGCCAGCTCACCGCTGTCGCCGTACCCAAGCAGATCTACGACATCACCCACTCCTCCGCCTGGGTCGGCTACGCGAGCCTCGCGGGCCTCGTGCCCATGGTGACCTTCGCGCTGTGGGGCGGGGCGGTCGCCGACACCGTGGACCGCCGCAAGCTGCTGCTGGTCACCAACGCCGGCATCGCCGTGACCTCGCTGCTGTTCTGGGCGCAGGCCGTCACCGGCCTCGACTCCGTCGTGGTCCTGATGGTGCTGCTCGCGCTGCAACAGGCGTTCTTCGGACTGAACTCCCCGGCGCGCAGCGCCTCCATCGCCCGTCTCGTCCCCGCCGAACAGCTGCCCGCCGCCAACGCGCTCGGCTCCACGGTGATGCAGACCGGGCTGGTGGCGGGCCCGCTGCTGGCCGGCGCGCTGATCCCGGTCATCGGACTGCCCGCGCTGTACCTCGTCGACGCACTGGCCCTGTGCGTGACCGTCTGGGCCGTCTTCCGGCTGCCCGCGCTGCCGCCGCTGGGCGGACCCGCCGCCCGCCGGGCCGGGGTGCGCGAGATAGCGGCCGGGTTCCGGTACATCGCCCGGCACAAGGTGCTGCTGCTGTCCTTCCTCGCCGACATCGTCGCGATGGTCCTCGGCATGCCCCGTGCCCTGTTCCCGCAGCTGGCCGCGCAGACGTACGGCTCGTACGGCGAGGGTCTCGCGCTCGGTGTGCTGTTCGCGGGCATCCCGGTCGGCGCGGTGCTCGGCGGCCTCTTCTCCGGCGCGTTCTCGCGGGCCCGCCGGCACGGCTGGATGGTCATCGGCGCGGTCGTCGCCTGGGGCGTGGCCATCGCGGGGTTCGGGCTGAGCGGCAACCTGTGGGTGGCCATGGCCTTCCTCGCCGTGGCCGGGGTCGCCGACATGGTCTCGATGGTGTTCCGCGGCGCCATTCTGCTGTCCGCGGCGACGGACGAGATGCGCGGCCGGATGCAGGGGGTGTTCACGGTGGTCGTGGCGGGCGGCCCGCGCCTGGCCGACGTGCTGCACGGTACGGCGGGCTCGGCGTTCGGCCCGCGGGCGGCCGTCGCGGGCGGCGGCGCGCTGGTCGTCGTCGCGATGCTCGCGCTGGCGGCTGCGGTCCCGGCACTGCGCCGCTACCGGATCTGACGCACCGGCCCGCGAATCCGTGGACGGTCCAGGCGGTGTGCCGCCCGGACCCGGCCGGCTACAGCGGTCCCCGCCGGCGGATCGCGTACTGGTCCATCAGCTTTCCGCGGGTCGTCTCCAGGCGGTGGGCGAGGATCTCGGCCACCGTACGCACCAGCGAGAGTCCGAGCAGCGGATCCTCCACGCACAGCGCGAGCACCGACGGCCCGTCGAACTCGTAGGCGCGCACGTTGCTGAACGCCACGGCGCCGAAGTCCCACTCGTACGGCGGGAACAACCAGGACCAGCCGAGCATGTCGCCCGCGCCGAGCGTGGCCACGGTCACCCGCTGCCGGGCTGTCACCTCCTGGTCGAGGTGGACCGCGCCCGAACGGACCACCCAGAACCGGTCGGCGGTGCCCCCCGCCTCGAAGATGCGGCTGTCCTCCGGGAAGGAGGCCTCCTTGGCCAGCTCCATCAGTCGCTCGCGCTGTGCCTGGGGGAGGGCGGTCAGCAGTTTGATCGCTTTGGTCATGCGCGGGGCTCCTCGCCGGCGGCGGTTGCGGTTCGGGTGACTTCGCTAAGCCCATTTCAGCCGCTGCCGCCGCGCGGGGCACCTCGAAGGGAGTGGGTCCGCATGTTCCCGCGCCGCCGTGGGCAGCAAAAAGCCCTGGCTGGACGGGGGAGGCCAGCCAGGGCCGTATGCGGTGACGCGGGGAGGGGGGAAGGACGGTTCCGCGCCGCTCCGGCATCACGTATGTATGAATACTAAACCATCTCGGGTGCCGGTGTCCCCCTCGAAAGCAGGTCAGGTGACCTGCTTCACTCGGCCGGTCCGCGCGGGTCCCCGCCCGGGTTCACCACCTCGTCCAGCACCCGCAGCACCGCCGCGTACGTCTCCGCCCGGACCGCCGCCTCCCGCGCTCCCTCCGGATCCGTGGCCGTCAGGCCCTGGGCCCGCTCCCGCCAGGCTCGTTCCTCCTCGGCCGCACAGTCCCGGCCCCGCCGGACCCGCCGCAACAACTCGTCCGCATCCACGACATCCGTCATGCCGACCGGATACCCACGCGGCGCTCGGTGATGACAGGGATGCCGGGTGTTTGGGGGCGCCCTGAGGGGTCAGGCGAAAAGGGAAGCAACTGTGAAACGGGCACGATCAGGGAGGAAAAGGATGCTCGACATGCATCACACCGGCCCCTCCGTCCCCCTTGCGGAACCGCCCCGACGGCTTCCGCGCCGGTCGGCCGACGCCCGCAGAACGGTGGAGCGCGTGGTGACCGAGCGGTGCCGTGCCCGCTCCCTGCCCTGTCCGCCGCGGGCGGTGGCGGACGCGCTCCTGGTCACCTCGGAACTCGCCACGAACGCCTTGGTGCACGGCGGCGGCATAACCGGCTTCGACGTCGACGTGGACGCCGGCGGCGTCCGGGTCTCGGTGAGCGACCGCAGCGACGCGTTCCCGGTGCCCCGTCCGGAGCGGCACGACCGCGCCCGGCCCGGCGGCCGGGGCTGGACCTTGGTGTGCCGGCTGGCCCGGGAGGTCCGGGTGGCGGAGCTGCCCCGCGGCGGCAAGCGCATCACGGCCGTCGTACCGCTGCGCTGAAGCGGTTTCCGAAGTTCCGCTCAGCGGCGTTTGCCCGTGAGGGCGAGGGGCAGACGGAACCTCGTGCTTCGGACTGGAGGCGCGCGCCCGGCGGGTATCACGACCGCCGCCCGGGCCCGCTTCCGGCGGGCCGGCGGCTCACCCGCGGGGACCCCTGACACCACCGTTCGGGCCAGGACCCGGAACCAGGTTCCGGCGCCGATGCCCTGAAACCCCGTTCAGGAGCGATTCCGCATGCTGACCGACATGTCGACAAGCCGTCCCGGCACGACCGCCGGCGCCCCCGCCGCGCCCGGCCGGCGGAGCCATGACGACGCCCCCGAGACCGCGGAACTCTTCGCCCGGCTGGCGGAACTGGACGACGGCCCCGAGCGCGATGCCATAAGGGACGAACTCGTCACCGCGTGGCTGCCCATGGCCCATCGCATCGCCGGCCGGTTCCGCGACCGCGGGGAGTCCGTCGAGGACCTGCGCCAGGTGGCCGCGCTCGGCCTGGTGAAGGCGATCGACCGGTTCGACCCGTCCCGCGGAGCCTTCGAGAGCTACGCGGTGCCGACCATCACCGGAGAGGTGAAGCGGCACTTCCGCGACCGGATGTGGGCCCTCAGAGTGCCGCGCCGGGTGCAGGAACTGCGCAACCGGGTGCGGGTGGCCCGGCGCGAACTCACCCAGAACCCCGGCAGCCCCGAGCCCACCGTCGCCGACGTCGCCGCCCACACCGGGCTCACCGAGGAGGAGGTGTCCGCGGGCATGGAGGCGCTGGAGAGCTTCAGCACCCTGTCCCTGGACGCCGAGCTCTCCGCCGCCGAGGACGGTTACAGCCTCGCCGACACGCTCGGCGCTACGGAGACCTCGTACGACGTCGTCGTCGACCGCGAGGCCGCCAAGGAAGGGCTGCGCCGGCTGCCCGAGCGCGAGCGCGCCATTCTGTACATGCGGTTCTTCGAGGACATGACGCAGAGCCGCATCGCCGACACGCTCGGCATCTCCCAGATGCATGTCTCCCGGCTGATCAGCCGCAGCTGCGCCCGCGTCCGCGACGAGGTGCTCGGCAACCGCCGTCCCGGCGGCGAGCCGCGGTGAGCGCTCATCCGCCCGGCGTCGCCGGACCACCGGTGACGCCCAGCGGCCGCGCGAGCCCGGAGACCGCCTCGTCCAGGCGCTGGAGATGGCGCAGCACCCGGTCGGTCACGCGGCCGTAGCGCGGGGTGCGCAGGGTGCCCGGCTCCAGCATCGACGCGATGCTGGGGCCGGTCTCCATCTCCGCCGTGGAGCTCGGGTCCCCCACATGCGCGGCGATGACCCCGATGTTGTGCACGATCCGCCCGCACGCCCCGCGCAGCCGCGGGTCCGCCGCGATCGCCGGATGCGTCGGCAGCAGCTCCGCCGTGGCCGCCAGGGAGCGTCCGTGGTACGCACAGGTCTCCAGGAGCGCGACCACGTACCGGGCGGTGTCCCGCCGGGAGCGCAGCGGGGTGATCGGATGGGTCAGCGGCTGTGTGGCCGCGCGCAGGTCGGCCAGCGCCTGGTCCAGCTCGCGCGCCTGCTCCACCAGGTCGCCGCCCGCTCCGCCGCTGAGCTGGTCGACGGCGCCCCGCGTGACATCGGCGAGCCGGTCCAGGACCGCGACCAGGAGGTCGTTGGTACGGCGGTCGGTGCGGACCGGCAGCACCAGCGCCGCCGCGATCACCCCGCAGGCCGCGCCGAGCGCCGTCTCCTCCACCCGTAGCACCAGCACCGCCGCGCTGTAGGTGGCCAGCAGCGTGTACAGCAGGCCCAGCATGGCCGTGACGAAGAACGACATCAGCGTGTACGACAGGGGCGCGGTGTAGAACATCGCGAAGACGAACAGCAGCACCAGCGCGAAAGCCGTCCACGTGTGGTGTCCGACCAGCGCGGCGAGCCCGATGCCGGCCACCACGCCGAGCACCGTGCCCAGCAGCCGCCGGTAGCCCTTCACCAGGATCTCGCCGGTGGAGGCGGTGTTGAGGAACACGATCCAGCAGGTCAGCACCGCCCAGTACCAGCGCTGGCTGGACAGCAGCTCGCCGCCGGCGATGGCCAGTGCCGAGCCGACGGCGACCTGGACCGCGGCCCGGGTGGTGGGCCGTTGCAGCCCGGCCGGCTCCGCCTCCGCCCGCTCGGTCTCCTCGCTCACCTCGATGGCGGCGTCCTCCGCCTCCAGCTCCTCGCGCGAGCGGATGGTCGCCGGGCTGTCGTCCGACTCGTCCTGCGGGCCGTCCAGGGCGAGCCGCAGGCCCAGCGCGGCCCGGGCGGCCTCACCGAGCCCACGGAAGACGTCCTGCACGGCCGGGGACGCCGCGGGCAGGTTCTCCTCGTCCCGGTAGCCGAGCAGCCGGTTGCGCACGTGGGCGAGCGCGGTCCCCGCCGCCTCCCCGGCGGGCCGCAGCACCAGCAGCCGCAGCGCCCCCAGGTCCCGGCGCAGCGCGGCCGTCGCCTCGTCCCCCACCGGCAGCGTCCCCGGAGCGGGCACCGGCGCGCCCGGCAGGTGCAGGGTGAGGGTGTCGGTCCGCTCGGCGCTGCGCGCGGTGAGCAGCAGCAGGCCGAGCCGCTCGGCCGCGATCTCGGCGTCGGCGATCCGGCGCTGGAGCAGCCGGGCCACCCCCGCGTCCGAGGTGCCGTCCTCGAGCCGTCCCTGGATCAGCAGGGCCGTCTCGTGCAGGCGCGCGGTGCCGGTGCGCAGGTCGTCCAGGACCTTCTGGACCGTGTCGGGTCCGGCGTCCAGCAACTCGGCCTGGGTGGCGATGAGCTGGGCCAGCCGGGCGCGGAACGCCCGCCGCAGCCGGTCCAGGGTGCCCGCCGGGGTCTGCGGCAGCAGCACGAACCGGGTGGCCGCGCTGCACGCGAACGCCACGCAGAGGACGCCGGACAGCGCGGGCAGCGCGGACACGGTCGCGTGCACGAACAGGGAGAGGAAGTAGATCTGGAAGCCGATCAGCCCCAGGGCCGTGCCGCGGTCGCCGAACCGGCGGCCGTAGACGGCGCTGAAGATGAGGGCGACGAAGAACAGGTCGCCCGCGACGACCCGTTGGTTCAGCAGCGCGCCCAGCGCCACGGAGGCCAGGGCGACGGGCAGGCCGAGCGCGAGGGTCACGGCCTGCGGGCCGCGCTGCTTCTCCCGGACGGCGAAGGTGGCGACCATGGCCGCCATCGCGCCGGCCACCAGCTGGGGCACCGGCACCCGCAGCGCGGCGAGTACCGCGAGGGTGAGAGCGATGGCGGTGACCGTGCGCAGCCCGGCGGTCACCCGCAGGAGCCCGGGGTCCGAAGCCGCGAGCCGGTCCCACATCCGTACCCGCCCCGACCGTCCCGCTGCCCTCACGCCGCCGTGCTCTCTCTCCCGTGCCGGAAAATGATCTCCGACCCAGCATCGCACGCGGCGTCGGGCTACTCGTCCCCGGCCAGGGTAGCGGCCACCAGGGCGTTGGCGTGCCCGTGCCCGAGGCCGTGCTCGGACTTGAGCCAGGCCACCAGCTCCATGTGCCTCGTCAGCGGCGAGGAACGGATCAGCTCCTGCCACTCGCCGACCGGACGGCCGTACTTCCTCTCGATCGAGGGGAAGTAGCTCGCCGGGCCCTTGAGGTCCTTCTCGGTCATGCCGGGTGCTCCGTCCGTGTGACGTGGTGTTCGGTCACCGGAGAAGACCGCCGGTCCCCTCGAGATCGATCGGCGGTCCTCCGGTGATCCGCGTCACATCACAGCTGGTCGAGGGCCGCGCCCTCCACCCGGGCCCGGACCTGCTCCGGTGTCAGATAGGAGTCGGTGAACTCGAAGTCCTTCAGCCGGGCGGGCTTGCGGGCCTGGAAACCGGTGCGCACGAAGTCGTCGCCCGCGACCGCGTTCAGCAGCCAGTTGGTCATCACCCGGGTCTTGGCGACGTTGGTGCGCAGGGCCGACCAGTGGTAGCCGCGCGCCACGGCCTGCGCGGGAACCCCGCGCAGCTCGACACCCAGCGGCTTGGAGACCGCGTCCTTGCCGCCGAGGTCGACGACGAGGCCCAGGTCCTTGTGCGCGTACGGCTGCAGGGGCCGGCCTTGCAGCGCCGCCATGACGTTGTCGGCGACCTTCCGGCCCTGCCGCATGGCGTGCTGCGCGGTGGGCGGGCAGACCGCGCCCTCCTGACCCTTCGCCAGATCCGGTACGGCGGCCGAGTCACCGAGCGCGAACACGCCGTCGTGGCCCGGCAGGCACATCTCCGCGGTGACCGCCAGCCGGCCGCGGACCGTCTCCGCGCCCAGCGTGGCCATCAGCGGGCTGGCCACCACGCCCGCCGTCCAGATCAGGGTGTGTGTCGGCACGACCCGGCCGTCGGTGAAGGTGACCTCCTCCGGGCCGGCCTTGCCGATCGACACGCCCAGCGAGACCTCGATCCCGCGCCGCTTGAGGATCTCCTGCGCGCTGCGGCCGAGCTTGTCGCCCAGCTCCGGCATGAGTTTGGGCGCGATGTCGATCAGGTGCCACTTGATCAGGCCCGGGTCCAGGCGCGGATAGCGCTGTACGGCCGCGTGCGTGAGCCGTTGCAGACAGGCCGCGGTCTCGGTGCCGGCGTACCCGCCGCCCACCACCACGAACTGCAGCCGCGCGGCCCGCTCGGCCGGGTCGTCGCTGGCGTCCGCGAGGTCGAGCTGCGAGATGACGTGGTCGCGGATGTAGGCGGCCTCGGCGAGCGTCTTCATCCCGAAGGCGTGCTCGGTCAGGCCCGGGATGTCGAAGGTGCGGGTCACGCTGCCCGGTGCCAGCACGATGTAGTCGTAGGGTTCGTCGACGATCTTGTCGGTGATGGTGCGGATGACGCACACCTTGGCCTTCGGGTCCACCCCGATCGCACCGCCCGGGATGATCCGCGTGCGGTACTTGCTGCTGCGTCGCAGGGAGACGGCGATCGACTGCGGCGTGAGGACGCCGGAGGCGACCTGGGGCAGCAGCGGCAGGTAGAGCTGATAGGCGAACGGCGTCACCAGCGTGACGTCGGCCTCGCCAGGGGCGAGTTTCCGCTCCAGGCGGCGGACGCACTCCACTCCGGCGAAGCCTGCGCCAACCACCAGGATCCTGGGTCGTGTCACGGTGTTCATCCCTTTCTGCGGCTCCGGGCGGTCCGACTCGACGCCTTCGCATGCCCTGGATCGCTGTACACCGACTCCGATCCCACCGTGGCACCAGCCGTGCCGCCAGCTGGGTACGGCAGGCAGACGAACGCGTGGGGATCAACGTGCCCCCGCACCGGGCGGAGTAACCGGTTGACGTACACCTACACGTCGAACACCTGTCACCAGGGCAGGAACGCGTGGATGTCCTTGCCGTCCTCGTGCACGACGACGCTCACCTGGGTGCACAGGGTGTGCACCAGATGCCAGCCGATGCCGCCGCCGCCCGTACGCGGGTGGAAGGGCCGCGGCTCCGGTCTGGTCGTGTTCGTGTCCCGCATCGTCACGTGCACCCCGTCGAAGGTGCGGCGCATCCGCAGGTCGAACGGGCCGGGCGCGTACTGGATCACGTTCGCGGCCAGCTCCGTCACGACCAGCAGTATGTCGTCCCAGTACTCCGGCGCGCCCGGCGGTGCGCTCACGGCGAGCCCACCCAGGTACTCCTCGGCCGCGACCCGGGCCTCCGTGACGTTGCGCAGCTCACCCGGGAAGGAGAACGTACGCTCGTACGTCTCCTCCGAGGGCGGTGTCTCGTCCCAACGCGGCTCCGTCGCCATCTCGCATTCCCCGGTCCGGGCGGAGAAGGGGCCGGCCCGGCCCCTTCCGACCAGGACGGTCGTCGTTGCTGATCTCTGCCTGCGCTGCGGGTTCCCCAAGCCGGGCAGGCTATCCGTCCCCCTTGCCACAGCGGTCCCCGCGTGCGCCTGCTCAGCGGAAGACGTCGTCCGGCTCGTCCCAGTCGGCCGTCGCCACCGGGCCCCGCCGCCCCTGGGAACGCGCCTGGTACATCGCCTCGATCTCGGCCGCGTAGTGCCGCACGACGGCGGCCCGGCGCAGCTTCATGGACGGCGTGAGCAGCCCGTTCTCCGGTGCGAACGGTTCCTGGAGGACCCGGTGGACCCTGATGGACTCCGCGCGGGACACCGCGCTGTTGGCGGAGGCGACGGCCCGTGTGATCTCCTCCCGCAGCGCGTTCTCCTCGCGCGCCTCCCGGCCCGTGCCCTCGCCCTGGAGCCGCAGGGCGGCCCGCCAGTGCGCGAGGAAGTCCGGATCCAGAGTGATGAGGGCGCCGACGCAGGGCCGGTCGTCGCCGATCACCACGGCCTGGTGCACCAGGGGATGCATGCGCAGCCGCTGCTCCAGCAGGGCGGGGGCCACGCTCTTGCCGCCGCTGGTGACGATGATGTCCTTCTTGCGCCCGGTGATCGTCAGATAGCCCTCGGAGTCCAGCCGCCCGATGTCCCCGGTGGCCAGCCAGCCGCCGCGCAGCGTGGTCCGCGTCGTCGCCTCGTCGCCGATGTAGCCCTGGAACACCGACGGCCCGCGCACCAGGATCTCCCCGTCGTCCGCCACCTGCACGTCGGTGCCCGGCAGGGGCCGGCCCACCGTCCCGGACTTCTCCCGGCCCAGCGGCTGCATGGTGATCCCGCCGCAGGACTCGGTGAGCCCGTACCCGTCGTGGACGTACACACCGATGCCCTCGTAGAACAGGGACAGACCGCGGTCGAGCGAGGAGCCTCCCGAGGTGCCGCGCACCACCCGGCCGCCGAGCGCCGCCCGCAGCCGGCGGTAGACCGTCCGCTCGTACAGGGCGTGCTGCAGCCTCAGGTCGAACCCGGGGCCCGGCCCGGTGCCCAGCCGCCGGCGCTCCTCGGCCGCGGCGAAGTCCCGCGCGGTCTGCGCGGCCCGCTCGAACAGGGCGCCCCGGCCCGCCTGCTCCGCGACCCGCAGGAAGTTCTTGTACAGCTTCTCGAACATCGACGGCACGCCGTACAGGTACGTCGGCCGGAACGTGGCCAGCGCCGACGCCAGCGCCGCCTCCGTCAGCTCCGGCTCGTGCCCCAGCAGGATCCCGCCGCGCACGCACGTCAGCATGATCATGATGCCGTAGACGTGGGAGAACGGCAGGAAGGCCAGGACGGCGGGCTGTTCGCCGGCGGGGGCGGCGGTGTGGCCCCAGCCGGCCAGCAGGGTGTCGCAGGGGTAGGCCAGGCCGCGGTGGCTCAGCGCGCAGCCCATCGGACGGCCCGAGGTGCCGGAGGTGTAGACGACGGCCGCCGTGGCGTCGGGCAGCACGATCCGGCGCAGCGACGCCACGGTCGTGTACGGCACCACCGCACCCCGCTCGGCCAGCGCGGACAGCGCGCCCGCGTCCAGCTGCCAGACGTGCCGCAGCAACGGCAGCCGGGCGCACACGGTGCCGACGGTCATGACGCCCTGCTCGTCCTCCACGACCACGGCCACGCAGCCGGCGTCCCGCAGGATCCACTCGACCTGCTCGCGCGAGGCGGCCGGATGGATCGGCACGACCTCGGCGGCCACGGCCCACAGCGCGTGGGCGAACACCGTCCACTCGTACCGGGTGCGGGCCATCAGGGCCACGCGGTGGCCCGGCGAGACGCCGGCGGCGACCAGGCCCTTGGCCACGTCGAGCACCTCGTCCCGCACCTCGACCGCCGTCACCTCCTCCCACCCGGTCGCGGCGGTGTCCGCGCGGCGGGCGAGCATCGGCAGGGTGGGGTTCCGGTCCGCCGTCTCGAAGACGCTGTCGGCGAGGCCGCCGGTGAGCGGCGGGGTGACGGCCGGAGCGAGGGCGACGTTGCGCATGCGCTGCTCCTGGGTGTACGGAGGGTCACTCCGCCGATCGGCTCGGTGTCGGCGGTGCTCGAATGTAGCCCAGGTGAGCGCGTTCGGTGCCGGGAACGGGTAAGTCGTGATCGGCTGATGATCCGGTCGTGTTCTGGGGACTCGTACGGCATGAGCCATGTGAACCCCGATCCGGAACCCGAGCGCACGACCGGACTGGAGCCGGGCGGGGGAGTCCCGCCCGGTGAGACCCCACCCGCGGAGAGCAGCATGCCCGAGGCGGGGCCCCGCCAGCCGGACGCCCGGAGCAGAGGCTGGGCCAAGACCCCGCTGACCCTGATCCTGGTGCTGGTCGTACTGGTCGCGGCCTTCTTCCTGGTGTACGCCCTGGTGCTGCTCCTCTGACCGGCGCCCTCAGCCCTGGGCGCTCAGCCCTGGGTACGGCGCACGCACTCGGTCACGACGTCCCGCAGGCTGCCGGTGCGCTCCAGCAGCAGCCGCTGCTCGCGGGCGCCGTTGCCGTGCCGCAGCAGGCCGGCGACGGCCTCTTCGGCGCGGTCCGCGTCACCGCTGTCGGCGAGCGCGTCGCCGGCATGCTCCAGCAGCGAGCGCAGCACCTCGGGCGCGGGCCGCGGCCGCAGGGTCACCGGGTCGAGCAGCTCCTGGTCGAGGCCGAAGCGGGCGGCCTGCCAGTCGGCGAGCCGGAGCAGGCTGACGCTGTGGTCGAGCGGCGGCCGGCCGGCCCGCCAGTCCCGCGCGGCGGTCTCGACCAGGGCCCGGATCAGCGTGGCGATCAGCACGGCCGTCTCCGCGTTCAGGCACACGTCCGACACGCGGATCTCCACCGTCGGGTAGGCCGCGGACAGCCGTGCGCTGAAGTAGACCATGCCCTCGTCGAGTACGGCGCCGGTGGCCACCATGTCCGTCACCCGCCCGTGGTACCGCTCGGGGGAGCCGAACAGCTCGGTCGGCCCGGCCGACGGCCAGCGCTCCCACACCCGGCTGCGGTAGCTGTGGTAGTCGGTGTCCCGGCCCTGCCAGAACGGCGAGTTCGCGCTGATCGCGCGGAACACCGGCAGCCACGGCCGGATCCTGTCGAGGACCGCCACGCCCTCCTCGTCGGACTCCACCGAGACATGCACATGACAGCCGCACACGAGCTGCTCGCGGGTGGGCACCCCGTACCGCTCGGCCAGCCACTTGTAGCGCTCGTTCATGCTGAGGGAGGGGCTCACCGGCAGGGGGGAGCTGGCGAGCGCCGCGACCCCGCAGCCGATCTGGCCGGCGTGCCGGGCCGCCTCCTTTCGGCAGCGCACGATCTCGTCGCCGAGGGCCGTCATGTCCGACTGCGGATGCGTGGCGAATTCCAGCATCTGCCCGAACAGTTCTTTTTCGAACACGTCCTGACCGGGATCGTCCTGGGCGGCGCGGGCGAGCACGGGCGCCGCGAGCGCCTTGGGGTCGCCGCTGTCCGGGTCGACCAGGAGGAGTTCCTCCTCCACTCCGACGGTGCGCACGTGGTGCCGCCCTTCTGTCAGTGCCTCAAGGGGCAGTCGCGGGTCTGTACGACCTCGACTGCCCCCTCGGGCGGCCCCGACACCTGGGATGCTCAGCCCTGCGGACCCAGCCAGACGGTGGCGAGCGGCGGCAGCGTCAGCTCCAGGAACCCGCCCTCGGGCTTGACGGGCCCCTCGGTACCGACCCCGCCGCCGCCGTACCGGACGCCGTCGGTGTTCAGCACCTGCCGCCAGGCGGGGACCTCGTCGGGCACCCACAGGCGGTAGCCGTGCCGGACGACGGGGGAGAAGTTCGACACGCTCAGCAGCGGGGTGCCGTCGGCGGCGAGACGCAGGAACGCCAGGACGTTGTCGTCCGCCGCGTCGCACAGCACCCACCGGAAGCCGCCCGGGTCGGTGTCCCGCTCCCACAGCGCCGGCGTCTGCCGGTACACCGTGTTCAGATCCCGTACGAGGTCCTGTACGCCCCGGTGGTCGCCGGCGGAGTGGTAGTCGTCGGCGAGCAGCCACCACTCGGGGCCGTGCGCCTCGGACCACTCCGCCCCCTGCGCGAACTCCTGTCCCATGAACAGCAGCTGCTTGCCCGGGTGGGCCCACATGAAGCCGAGGTAGGCGCGGTGGTTGGCGCGCCGCTGCCACCAGTCGCCCGGCATCTTCGACACCAGGGCCTGCTTGCCGTGGACGACCTCGTCGTGGGAGACGGGCAGGACGTAGTTCTCGCTGTAGGCGTACACCATCGAGAAGGTCATCTCGTTGTGGTGGTACCTGCGGTGCACCGGCTCCTTCTGGATGTACTCCAGCGAGTCGTGCATCCAGCCCATGTTCCACTTCAGCCCGAACCCGAGGCCGCCGCTGTCCGTCGGCCGGGTCACGCCCTCCCAGGCGGTCGACTCCTCGGCGATGGTCACCACGCCCGGGCAGCGCCGGTACACGGTGGCGTTCATCTCCTGGAGGAAGGCGACCGCGTCCAGGTCCTCCCGCCCGCCGAACACGTTCGGCTCCCACTGGCCGGAGTCGCGCGAGTAGTCGAGGTAGAGCATGGAGGCCACGGCGTCCACGCGCAGCCCGTCGATGTGGAACTCCTCGCACCAGTAGACCGCGTTGGCGACGAGGAAGTTGCGCACCTCGGTCCGCCCGAGGTCGAACTCGTACGTTCCCCAGTCCGGATGCTCGGCCCGCCGGGAGTCCCCGGGTTCGTACAGCGGGTCACCGTCGAACCGGGCCAGCGCCCAGTCGTCCTTGGGGAAGTGCGCCGGCACCCAGTCCATGATCACACCGAGGCCGGCCCGGTGACAGGCGTCCACGAAGTACCGGAAGTCGTCCGGCGAGCCGAGCCGGGGCGTCGGCGCGTAGTAGGAGGTGACCTGGTAGCCCCAGGAACCGCTGAAGGGATGCGCGGCGACCGGCATCAGCTCCACGTGCGTGAAGCCCATCTCCCGGACGTAGGCGGGAAGTTCCTCCGCCAGCTGGCGGTAGGTCAGGCCCGGGCGCCAGGAGGGCAGATGCACCTCGTACACCGAGAACGGCGCCCGGTGCACGGGGATGTCACCGCGGTGCGCCATCCACTCCGTGTCGCCCCATGCGTACCGCGAGGACGTCACCACCGACGCGGTGTCCGGCGGCACCTCCGTGAGCCGCGCCATCGGGTCGGCCTTCAGGAACCGGTGGCCGTACCGGGAGGTGATCTCGAACTTGTACCGGGTGCCCTCGCCGACACCGGGCAGGAACAGCTCCCACACCCCGGACGCGCCGAGCGAGCGCATCGGGTACTGGGTGCCGTCCCAGTACGTGAAGTCACCGGCCACCCGCACCCCCTGGGCGTTCGGCGCCCACACGGTGAAGCGGGTGCCGGCCACGCCCTGGTGGACCATCGGTTCGGCCCCCAGCGCCCGCCACAGCTGCTCGTGCCGGCCCTCCCGGAGCAGATGCAGGTCCAGCTCGCCGAGGGCGGGCAGGAAGCGGTACGGGTCGTGCACCTCCTGCTCCCCGTCGTCGTACGCCACCAGCAGCGTGTACGACGGGATCTTCGAACCGGGCAGGACGGCAGCGAAGAGTCCGTCGCCCTCGGACGTCAGCGCGGTGCGCGTCCCGTCGGCCAGGACGCTCACCGCCCGGGCGTTCGGGCGCAGCGCCCGGACCAGGGTGCCGCCCGGCACCGGGTGGGCGCCCAGCAGACCGTGCGGATCGTGGTGCGTGCCGGCCAGCAGCCGGCCGCGGTCGGCGGGGTCCAGCGCAACGGGATGGGGGTCCACCCGGACGGCGTCCGGGGGAGGGTCGGCCTCGGGCGGCCTCGGGCCCGCGGCCTCGGGAGGCGTCGTGTCGCGCAGTGCCATGGGTCAGCCTCCCCACACGGCGAGCCGCTTGATCGCCGCCATCGGTACCGGCAGCCAGTCCGGCCGGTGTCTTGCCTCGTACAGCACCTCGTACACCGCCCTGTCCGTCTCGTGCGCGCGCAGCAGCGCGTGCTTCTTGCGTGGATCCCAGCCCGCGCGGGCCGCGTAGCCCGCGCAGAACGCCTCCCGGCAGCGGCGCGCCCACTCGGGCCGCCAGGGGCGGCGCTGCCGGGCCGCGTAGTCGAAGGAGCGCAGCATCCCGGCGACATCGCGCACCGGGGACTGCGGGGCCCGCCGCTCGGTGAGCGGGCGGGAGGGTTCGCCCTCGAAGTCGATGACGAACCAGTCGCGGCCGGCCCGCAGTACCTGCCCCAGGTGCAGGTCGCCGTGGATGCGCTGGGCGGGCGGTCCGGTGTCGCAGGTGGCGAGCGCCCCGAACGCGGCCCTGAGGCCGGGGACGAAGGGCGCCAGCGCGGGCACGGCGTGCGCGGCGGCGTCCAGCCGCGCGCACATCGCCTCGGCCGTACCGCTGTTCTCACCCGGTCCGGCCGACGGGAACGCCCCGGCCAGCGCCAGGTGCACCTCGGCCATCGCCCGGCCCAGCGCACGGGCCTCGGCGGTGAAGTCGTCGCCCGCGGCGAGCGCGCGCAGCGCCAGCGTCCAGCCGTCGGTGGCGTCCGGCAGGAACGGCTGCAGCACCCCGAGGGTGGCCGGGCGCGGGGCGGTCGTGGTGAACCAGGCCACCGGCGGGGGCACCCGGGTGCAGCCCTGCCGGGCCAGTGCGGCCGACACCTCCAGGTCCGGGTTGACGCCCGGCTGGATCCGGCGGAACACCTTCAGGATGTAGGCGTCGCCGTACACGATCGACGAGTTGGACTGCTCGGCGTCCAGCAGCCGTGGCGGCAGTTCCCCGGGCACATGGGCGGCCGGGTCCGCCTCGAACCGCAGCGGGCCCGCCGTGCCGGGCTGCCGCAGCCGCTCCAGCAGCAGATGGGCCGCGCGCGGGTCGTGCAGCGCGTCGTAGACGGCGAGCCCGGCCAGCGGGCCCTCCACCGCCCGCCCGATGAAGGCCCGCTCCAGGCGGGGGGCGAGGTGCGGGCGCAGGCCCAGCAGCAGCTGGTAGCAGTCACCGGGCGGGGGAGTGCCGCCGGGGGCCGGCACCGGCGCGTGCGAGGCGTGCACCAGCAGGTGCAGACACCCCGGGAACAGCTCTGTCACGGACAGCACCGACAGGTCGGTGACGGGCCGGTCCTTCCCCGCGAACCAGCGTTGCCTCGGCAACCACTCACGCAGCAGTGCGCCGAGCGAGACCAGGGGGCCGTCGACGCCGACGGCGGTTCTCGGTCGGGGAGTGATGGTCTTCGGCATGGTGACGCGTCCTTTCCTCGGCGCCGGGATCAGCGGCGGCGGCCGATGCGGGATGCGACTCGGGTGAGCCGGAACCAGTAGAAGCCGTGGCCCTGGAGGGTGAGCAGGTACGGCAGCTCACCGATGGCGGGGAAACGCACCCCGCCGATCAGCTCGACCGGGTGCCGGCCGTCGTAGGCCCGCAGGTCGAGCTCGGTGGGCTGGGCGAAGCGGGAGAAGTTGTTCACACACAGCACCAGGTCGTCGCCGTACTCGCGCAGGAAGGCCAGCACCGCCGGGTTCGACGACGGCAGTTCCGTGAAGGAGCCGAGCCCGAAGGCGGGGTTCTGCTTGCGGATCTCGATCATGCGGCGGGTCCAGTGCAGCAGGCTGGACGGGGACGACATGGAGGCCTCGACGTTGGTGACCTGGTAGCCGTGGACCGGGTCCATGATCGCGGGGAGGAAGAGGCGGCCGGGGTCGCAGGAGGAGAAGCCGG